>JAIRXI010000354.1 GCA_031268395.1 Tannerella sp.
GTATCCGCTTCTCCACGCTACCGGACAACCATTTTACCAGCCCGGGTTTTGTTGCAGATTGGGATTCAGTTGAATCTGCTTTGCCGGTATCGGCCTCAGGTAATTTTTTGAAGGATTGAAATTCGACCTGAACGCAGCCGTCTCACAGACAATAAATCCTTCGGCGTCAGTCCTGTTTTGCCAATCGGGAGTGAGATACGGATTCTTGTTTTCAATCCCGACAATAATGGGTTCGTTCCACTCCGTGCCAACGATTTTGATGCCTCTGACAGCCTTAACAAGCTCTGTCTCGGACGTTTTCCAGCGGTTCAAGTCATCACGGCGAAAACCTTCAGCCGCCAGCTCAACCGTCCTTTCCCGGCGAATTTCTTCCCGCATATTCAGACCGTTCGCATTAACAAAGGCATTACTCAGATGAACGGTTAATCCCCCGCGGTCGCGCAAAAGATTGATCGTCCTGTCAAGAACCTCGTCGCTGATGCTCTCGTTTTTCTCGTAAGTAGCCTCGGCGAGTATAAGCAACACTTCCGCATACCGGATGATATGATGGTCGTAAGTTTGCTGAGCATGATTAGGCGGCATCAGATAATCGGGATTTTGCGGACAATACTTGTAAATCATATAACCGGTCTCATAAACGCGTTGCGGATAGAACGGCCAGCTTTCCATAGGTTCTGTCTGCTGCAAGAGCTGGTAAATGGCCGTGCCGGGAATCAGGACCGTCTGTGTCATTCGCGGGTCACGGTTTTGATATTCAGATGTCCGCGTCTCATATCCCTGGAATAAAGAAGATTTGTCTATCGGCAATCCATCCGAACAAAGGTACATGTCTACCAGCCGTTTTGTAGGATTCGTACTTGCACCTATCTGCACATTAGCCTCTGGAAAAGAGTGAGACTGTACGTAGCGTTCATACCTGCGATCGAGGATACATTCGGGAGCGTCGTCGCCTTCATCGATGAAAAGCAAACGGTAACTGTCTGCGCCGAGAGCGGTGAACAGCGAATACTGCCCGCTGCCGATTACCGTACTGGCCGCTTCGACAGCCATATCCAGATAAGCGGATGCATCACTTTCGTTACGGAATTTTCTCCATGTACCTTCAAACAGGGCTACACGAGCCATTAACGCATTGGCTGCGCCACGGGTAATGCGCCCTTTGCTCGCAGTCGGAACATCTTTTTCTTCCGGCAGGTTGGGTACTGCCTCCTTGAGATCCTGAAGGATGAAGTCAACCGTCTCTTTCGCTGTATTTCTCGCCCCGTACAACTCCTCGCTGTTGGTATCCAAAACTCTGGTCACAAGAGGCACACCGCCGTACAGATGATACAAAGACCAGTAATTGAACGCTCTGAAGAATTTCGCTTCGGCTATATACACCTGAATACTGCTTCCAAGAGTGGAAGCGCTTGCTTTTTCAAGCAGATTATTGCAGTTGCGTATTTGAGTATACGGACTTTGCCAGTTACCGTCTGTATCCGGAGTCGTCAATGTGCTGTTGCTAACCGAATTTGCATAAGTAAAAGTAATATCCGCTGTCAAAATTGGAAAAACCGGGCAAAGCCGCATATAAAGCGTTAGCCGCCTTTTCAAAATCGGAAACTGTTTTCCAGAACGAATCATCCGAAACAGTATCCCTCGGACTCAAATCCAAATCTTTGGTACAACCGCCGGTGAGGCTAAGAACGATCAGCGCCACCCACAATATTTTTATTTTCATAATCCTGTGAATATTTAAAATTTAACATCAATTCCAACCGACATTATTTTCGTGAACGGATATGTCGTGTTTCCCGTTTCCTGCCAGCCTTCTTCAGGGTCGTAAGAGCCGCCCCAGGTGCCTTTGCTGAAAGTGAACAAATCCTGACCACTGGCATAAATCCTTACGCTTTGCAACTTGACCGTATTACACCACGATTTCGGCAATCTGTAGGCAAGTGTAATGAGTTTAACTCTAAGGTAGGATGCATCAATAAGGCGATGAGGGGCGTCGGAGTAACGATAATCCCAGTTACGCTCCTCGTCCCATCCCTGACTTCCCTGAAGAATACGGGGAAATTCAGCATTTGGCCGTTCAGTCGTCCAGGTTCTTTCATAGAAATAATCCATTGGCGGATACCATCGCGCCTGGAAAGGCGACTGGAAGTCTCCGGTTCTGACTACATCACGCTTGCCGACACCTTGCAGAAAAATGTTCAAATCCAGGTTCCGGTACGACAGATCAATGTTTGAAGAGTAAGTGTATCGGGGCAAACGGTTTCCGAGATAAACGAGGTCGCCGCTCTGTCCGTCATCTCCGAAAGCGGTTATCTTGCCGTCGCCGTCCACATCGCGGTACATCATGTCGCCAAGTCCGATACGCGCCGGAACGGTTCCGCCCAGCTTCTTATATTCCTCCAATTGTGCTTCGGTTTTGATCATACCGTCGCTCTTGTATCCGAAATAGGAATACAGCGAATATCCTTCGCGGGCGGTTACAAGTCCCTCAGCCTTGGTGTCATTGCCTTTAAGCTGAAGCAGTTTGTTTTTGCTGTCGCTTAAAATGAAAGATACACCATAGTTGAAATCATTGATTTTATCGCGCCAGCCAAGCAACAGGTCAAATCCTTTCGTCTCCAGCTCGCCGATATTTTGAGTAGGCGCAGAGCCTCCGAGCAAATCAGGTAAATCCTGACGCACAAGCATATCAGAGTTGCGTTTGATGTAAACATCGAAACTTCCCGACAGCCTCGACTGCAATACGCCGAAGTCTATTCCTGCATTGTAGTTGGTGATTGTTTCCCACGTTCTTTCCTGAGAAGCGATAGTGGAGGTAGCGCCGGGGTAATTCACGCCGGGAGAGCCGAAATCGTAAACCGAACTGTTGATGCTTACAAGCGGGATATAATCATAGTTTCCGAACGACAGTTCCTGGTTACCGCTCTTACCCCACGAGAGGCGCAGTTTAAGATTGTCCAGCAGCCCCAAATCCCGGATAAAGCCCTCATTGCCAAGATTCCAGGCGGCCTGAACCGCAGGGAAGACAGCGCTCCACCGTTTGCTTGGTGCGAACTTTGAACTTCCGTCGGCACGTAGCGTGAAATCAATCAAATATTTCATATCATAATTATAACTCAGACGACCGAACCATGAAGTCAGCGCCCAATCGCTGGCATAAGTGTTGGCCGACAGATATTTTATGTCGGTTTTATCCGCCAGGTTGATCGTGAAAATTTCGTTGCTCAACAGGTTCTGACCGGTAATATCCCTTGATTTTGCATTGTTTTCTTCGTGCGAAGCGCCGGCCATGAGGCTGATATTATGTTTCCGGGCAAGCGATTTTGTGTATTCAAAATAACCGGTATAGGACGAATATCTGCCATAGCTTGAAGAAAACACAGCGCTGTTGGGCGAATTCGCCGTTCTGCGAATATTGTCGTCCCAGTCGTAAGTCAGGTGAGTACGGTTTTCCGTATCCGTATCATCAAAAGAGAGACGAACGCCATACTGGCCGACAAATTTCAGCCCCTCCATTATTTTCAACTCGGCTTTGGAATTGATGGTAACGCGGTCGTTCGCGCGGTAAGTGTTTCCGGCTTCTTCCAGATAGGCGGGAAGGTTACCGAATCCTTCCCACATGTAGAAATTCCCTGCGGGATTATAGGTCGGCAGAAAACGCCACCATTTGGGCAATTGATCAAACACATAACCGGTCTGGGTAGGCTCCTGAGTCCGGCGATCGTCGAACTGTATCCTTGTGTCAATATTTAAACGGTTGTCGAGCAGGTTTTTGAAACTGTGATTCAGCGACACATTGAACCTGTCAGACCGGTGGTCTATACCATAGTTAAAAATACCGCCATCCCTGTTGAATCCGACAGACAGCAGATAAACGCTTTTGTCTGTCCCGCCTGCAATAGAGAGATTGTGTCCCTGTTCGCTTCCGTTTCCGAGCACTTCCTTGTTGTGGTCGAAATCGCTGTAATGACCGGGGAAGGATTCGTATCCCTGCAGCCATCCGCCCGGCGTTACGTCCAGACTGCGGGCTTTGATTTTTGCGACAACTTCGTCGGATGCGAGCGGCAATCCCATGTTTATCTTGCTTTCCTGATACATGTCTATCATATTGTACGTCGGCGCCATCTTCTTCAGAAAAGAAGGTATCTTTACGCCATAATTACCTGAATACGAAATCTGTATCTTCCCCGCTTTTCCCTGCTTCGTCGTTACAAGAATAACGCCGTCGGAGGCCCTCGCGCCATAAATAGAGGCGGTAGCGTCTTTCAGCACAGTCACATTTTCGATGTCATTGGGATTGATCAGATTCAGGTCGCCGGCAATGCCGTCAACCAATATCAAAGGTTTGGCCCCGCTCATGGACGAATAGCCCCGCACCTGTATTGAAATCTGATCATATCCCGGTCGTGTGCTGCCCCTGATAACCGTAACGCCGGGCATGGCGCCCTGCAAAGCGTTAACAGCATCGGTTACCGGACGGGTTTCAAATATCTTGCTGTCGGTTTTTACCACGGAGCCTGTCAGGGCGCCTTTGACCCTTGTGCCGTAGCCAATCACGACCACTTCCTCCAGCGCCTGAGCATCTTCCCGAAGCTGGATTTGCAGCGTTGTCCGGTTGCCCGGCGTGATTTCCTGCGTCACG
>JAIRXI010000376.1 GCA_031268395.1 Tannerella sp.
ATTATATAATATTCCGCTTTCCGGTAAAAAGCGCCACCACCGACACCGAGGCCGCCGACGGCGCTGTACTGCATCATCGCAAACGGCAGCCACCGTTTCTCCGTGTACACGGTTTTAAAGACCGGCGTAAATTCATACGAAAGTGCGTCGAGACGGTTATACTGCGTCGAAAGCGAGAGGTTCAGCTTTCCGGCCGAACTGTCGAAGAGCGGGACGGCCCAGGAGCGTTTCAACTCGTAGTCGGCAAGATGGCCGCTGTATCGACTTTTTCGCTGACACGGATCACGCTGTCGACGTACACGGTATCGCGGCGCACGGGCAGCGACAGGAGGGCAGGGACTTCGATGCGGACGGGTTTGGGAATATCGACCGAACTCAGCGCCGGACTTCCGGGGATATATTCGACCGATACCACATCGCCGCGGGTCGGGAACAGGCTGCGCACAACGAAAAAGCCAGCCGCGCAGCCGGCCATGAAAACGAAAATACATCCGAACGCTTTCATTTTCACAGATTCAGTTCGGCGGCCAGTTTTCCCACCGTCGCGATCATCGACTCCATGATCTGCGCATAATCCGGCGCGGTCGCATATTTTGCGCCCTTGCTGTCCACGATCCGCCGGGCAAACTCCATCGGGTTATCCCGGTACGGCCAGGCGTCGGCATACCCCGGCTTTTTCAGGATCACCAGATGGTCGGCCAGGCAGTCTTCCAGCGAATCATAGACGCGGAAGAGCCGGTATTTTTTACCGGCAGGGCATCTTCCGGACACGACGGGAAGTGTCTAATAGACATGTTGGGATAAATACACAATGCCCCCGTTCATCGTTCATCGTTCATAATCGGAGGCGCTGTTCTCCGGCAGAGACGGCTGCATCCGTGTGCGAATGCCTGCATTACGGAAAAGGTTCACGTACAGTGACGTATGCCCGGAAAGAGGGGCGTTTCAAACCCTCGGGGTTATTTCCAGTCGAACGGGAGGTCGTCCCGGCGCAGGGAGGCATTCCAGAAACGGCGGCGGCAGTATAGCGTCCGGCGGACACAAGGTTCCACCTCTGCTCCGCGCGCCTTTGCATAGCCTTCCGCCAGTAGCCGGAACATCGGCTCAGGCCCCCACAGGCGGGCGAAAGCGGCACAACCCTCTCTGACGGAGACCGGCCCAAAACGCATCCGGTTGATGTCGACAAGGCAAAATTCGACGCCCGCCGGTGTTTCGCGGAACAGAATATTCCCCGGCGAATAGTCGCGGTGACAGACGCCGGCTTCATGCAGGCGTGCCGTGAATCCGGCTAAGGCCTGCAGGATGTATTCGCGCCCGGCAAGGCCTCCCCGGCCAAACTCGTACATGGTATGGTCATGTGGCGCCTGCCGGCTGACGTAGTAAGACATGTGGAGCAGTCCGTTTTTTTTCAGCAGAATATAGGCAACCGGTTCCGGCGTGTCGATACCCAGTTCCCGCAACCGGAAGGCGTAGCGGTAGGCGCGTTCGGCCTTGGGGGGACGGAAGAAGGTGTATGCCACGCGGTTCGGGAGATGGGGTTTTCTGTAGCGCTTGATGTTGAGTATGGTGTCTGCGGTCTCGAACACCTTGATTTCGTTCCGTTGCCTGTAAATGGTACGGCCTCCCCTGTCGAACGCTTCCGGTACGGAGCGGACAAAGGCGTCAAACGCCTGCTGCTGCGGGTTCAGGACTGTTTCAATCTTCATCGTCCGCTTTCTTTTCCAGAAACTCGCGGATTTTGGAAACGACCGATTCCGGCGCGATCTGCGTCAGGCACGCCCAATCGCCCCGATAGCAGGGTTTCATCCCGAAAATTGAGCACGGCCGGCAGGGCAGGGCCACCTGTATGGCCAGTTCGGGCAGCTGGCGGTATCCGTAGAATCCGGCGCCGGGATGAGTTGCACCCCAGATGGAAATCACCTTCGTCCCGACCAGGGAGGCAAAGTGCATATTGGCCGAATCCATACAAAGCAACACATCCAGTTGACTGATCAGGGCCAGTTCCTGATCCAGCGAATACCGTCCCGCCACGCTGCGGGTATTCCCGCAGTGCAACGCCCATTCGCCGAGCGTTCGTTCTTCTTCGCCCTTTGCGCCGAACAGAAAAATGGAAATTCCCTCTTCGCGGGACAGCATTTCCATCACTTTTTTCATCTGCTCCAGCGGATAGATTTTCCCGCGATACCGGGCGAAAGGCGCAATGCCGACCCACCGGCCGTTTTTCTCGCCCGCGATGTCTCTTGTGACAGATCTGTTCAGAGGATGTTCATCGTACAGCGACACAAACGTTTTGTCGAAATAGATGCCGGCCGCATGAAAGACGTCTGCATAGCGCGTCGCCATGTCCGGCAACGGACGAATGTCTTTGGGCGGCCTGCGGACAAGCCGTCTTTTTTCTTTCCGCATCTTGTCCAGCATGAAGACGGATCGCCCCCGCATACGGAACATCCAGTCAATGATCCAGCTACGAATCACGCAATGCAGGTCCAGCACGACATCGTACCTGTATTGGACAAGCGCTGAAGCGAACCGCAAAAAGCCCCGTAGCGACTTTTCCGAACTCTTTGTATGAATGCCTATCAGCTTCACGTTTTTCGGCCGGTTGATAAAGATGGGAAGCAGAAAAGTTTGCGTAAGCACGGTGAACGAATCGGACGGATTCGCTCTGGCGGCGGAATAGATGACGGGGATAGTCATCGCCACATCCCCGATTGCCGAAAGCCGTATGATGAGAACTTCTGCCATTAACAGTTATTGGGCGGTAAAGATACGTCATTTTTTGCGACCATACAATATCGGATTCAGGGAAGGATCATTATACATTTTCATTTGCCGGTACACTTTCATATATTTTTGCCCCTTTCCGATGTCTGCCAGCAGTTGATCCAGCGCAGTGGACAAATCCTGTTTCTGTTCGAGCAGTACCGAGAGTTTCCGCTGACAGGTCTCGCGATGAATGCCGTCGGTGTCCGGACGGTTCACTTCCTGCCGCATGTGATAGATCTTAAGGATAAGAATCGAGAGCCGGTCGACCGCCCATGCCGGACTTTCCGTGTTGATCGTGGCATCAGGACAGACGAGCGTCTCTTTGTATGTTTCCAGAAAATAGCCGTCAATCTGTTCCACCAGATCCGTGCGTTCCTGATTCGACCGGTCGATTCGTCGCTTGAGAGCAACTACGTTTTCCGGCTGGATCTGCGGATCGCGGATCAGGTCTTCCAGATGCCACTGCACCGCGTCAATCCAGTTCTTCAGATAGAGCTGCGATTCAATCGTTCCCGGTTCAAAGGGGTTCCGGACAGGTGCGTCAACATTGTCGGTCGCGTGATAGTCTCCGGTAGCCCGTTCAAAGACAGGGAGACAGCGGCTGCTGAATGAATCCGCATGTTCGCCGGACAGTAAAGAGGCTATCACGCGCGGATAGTGTTCATATTCCAGTGCATGAACTTTCGCAGCCACGTCTTCCGGCGTGTCGGTCGGCAGAACGGGACACGATGCCTGAAAAATCACAGTCCCTTCGTCATACTGTTCATTTACATAATGCACCGTAATGCCGGACTCCTTTTCGCCGGCCGCTACCACGGCTTCATGCACATGCCTCCCGTACATTCCCTTCCCGCCGTATTTGGGCAGCAGGGCAGGATGGATATTGATGATCCGGCCGGGGTAGGCGTCCAGTATTTCCGCCGAAATCTTATTCATAAAACCGGCCAGCACAATCCAGTCGACGGCATAATCCTTCAGTTTTTTCAGAACAGGATGCCCTTCGGCAAAAACCTGCTTCGGAAAAGTGACGGAAGGAATACCCAAACGGCTCATCCGTTCGTGTACGCCCGCCTTCGGATTGTTCGAGACGAGAAGCGTAACTTCTATCTGTTGGTTCCCAGAAAAATATATCGAAATATTTTCTGCATTAGTGCCTGAACCGGAGGCAAAAATTGCTACTTTTTTCATTCCATTTTTATTTAGCTCATTGCACACTGAAATATAAAATGTGCATTTTTCCGCATTTTTCACCAAGAATATTTGTGTTGTACCACAAAAAATTCTTTCCTTTGCACTGCAAAATTAAAACATATACGTAACTATAATCTTATTATTAATCTAAAATTTGGAATTTATGTCTGAAATTGCATCCAGAGTAAAAGCGATTATCGTTGACAAACTGAGTGTTGAGGAATCGGAAGTGACTAATGAAGCGAGTTTTACGAACGATTTGGGAGCGGATTCGCTCGACACGGTAGAACTGATTATGGAGTTTGAAAAAGAATTTGGAATTTCCATTCCGGACGACCAGGCTGAAAAGATTTCATCGGTCGGAGACGCGATTGCCTATATCGAAGCAAACGCCGTGAAGTAATCATCTTACGGGATTATGGAATTAAAAAGAGTAGTAGTAACAGGTCTTGGGGCAATTACACCGTTAGGCAATACCATGCCGGCAACATGGGATGGGCTTGTCCGGGGGGTAAGCGGCGCAGGGCCTATTACTCAATTTGATGCCTCTAAATTCAAGACGCGGTTTGCGTGTGAAGTAAAAGGATTTGATCCGCTGCACTACATGGACCGGAAGGAAGCGCGCAAGTGTGACCGCTACACTCACTTCGCCCTGGTCGCGGCAGACGAGGCCGTGATGGATGCGGGGATGGATTTGGAAAAGGAAAACAAAGACCGCATTGGCGTCATCTTTGCCGCCGGTATCGGAGGCATCCATTCGTTCGAGGACGAAGTCAGAAATTATAATGCAGAATTGGGCCCAAAATTCAATCCTTTTTTTATTCCGAAAATCATTGCAGATATTGCCGCCGGACATATTTCCATGAAATATGGGTTCCGGGGGCCGAATTTTGCCACGGTATCCGCCTGTGCCTCTTCTACCAATGCCATTTCCGACGCATTTACTTACATCCGTCTGGGAAAAGCCAGCGTGATTCTGGCCGGAGGCGCCGAGGCGACCATCGCCATTGTCGGCGTTGGCGGTTTCAATGCGATGAACGCACTTTCGACGCGCAACGATTCGCCGGAAACGGCATCGCGGCCGTTCAGCGCCAGCCGCGACGGGTTTGTGATGGGCGAAGGCAGCGCCTGCCTGGTTCTGGAAGAACTGGGACATGCACAGGCGCGTGGCGCAAAAATCTATGCGGAAGTAACGGGTACGGGCCTTTCGGCCGATGCATACCACCTGACGGCCAGCCATCCCGACGGACTGGGCGCGAAACTGGTCATGCGGAATGCCTTGGAAGATGCCGAAATGAAACCCGATGAAATTGACTACATTAATGTGCACGGAACTTCAACGCCGGTAGGCGATATTTCCGAAGTCAGGGCCATTCTGGACGTTTTTGGCGAACATGCCTATCGCTTGAATATCAGTTCGACCAAATCGATGACCGGCCACCTGCTGGGTGCTGCCGGCGCGGTAGAAACCGCCGCTTCGATTCTGTCCGTACAAAATGATATAATTCCACCGACAATCAATCATGTTGACGGTGACGACGATAAAGAGATTGACTACAAGTTGAATTTCACATTCAATGCAGCGCAGAAAAGAAAAGTCAGAGCCGCCCTGTCCAACACGTTCGGCTTCGGTGGTCACAATGCCAGTGTGATTGTGAGGAAATTTGAATAATAAGTGTGCGTGGACTTTATCTACATATAAAAAAACTCTTTCTGCGAAACAGGGAGCCTTATCTGTCTCTTTACAACATGCTGGGGTTTTATCCCAGGAATATTCAACTCTACAGACTGGCTTTCACTCACCGTTCCACGTTTATCGAAGCCGAAGACGGCCGATGGAAAAACAACGAACGGCTGGAATTTCTGGGAGATGCGGTGCTGGATGCAGTCGTAGCCGATATTATCTACAAGAAATACCCGACCCGGAAAGAAGGGTTCCTGACAAATACCCGTTCGAAAATCGTCCAGCGCGAGAGCCTGAACCGCATCGCGCATGAAATGGGGCTGGACCGGATGATTATTACTTCCACCCGGCTCAACACCCACAACAGTTATATTTGCGGGAATGCCTTCGAAGCGCTGATCGGAGCGATATACCTGGACCAGGGCTACCGGAAATGCTGCAATTTCGTCGAGGAGCGAATCATCGAAAAATACATCCAGTTAGACAAAATCGCCCATAAGGAAGTTAATTTCAAGTCGAACCTGATTGAGTGGAGCCAGAAGAACAAGCTGGAAATTTCTTTCGAACTGATTGAAACCTTTGCCGACCAGACCGGGAGTCCCGTTTTCCAGAGCCGTGTGACCCTGCTGGGCACGCCCTTGGGGACAGGTATCGGATACACCAAGAAGGAATCGCAGCAGTCGGCAGCCAAGGTGGCCATTAAAAAGATCCGCAGAGACAAGGAAGTACAGCTTCTGGTGGGCAGGTTGAAGCGGCAGCAGTCGTCCGGCAGCACAGAAAGCATTACCCTGCCCGAATGTCCGGAAGGCGACGATTCCTCCGGAAGCGAATGACGAGCAGCAGCACACAGGCCGTCAAACCTCCTTTTCCCCGAAAGAAATACCCATTCGCCGCCCCTGTACAATCAGGTCGTGATCAGGCGTCACCAGTTTCAGTTTCCCGGACACGTCGGAAAGCAACACGGAACTGATCCGTCCGTCCTGCAGGCACACCATCCGGCCAAACGCCTTTTCGGTAATCAGTTCGGTCGCATGTCCTCCGAGACGGGTAGCCAGATTGCGGTCGAACGGCGAAGGATTGCCGCCCCGCTGGAGATAGCCCAGTACCGTTTCGCGCGTTTCGATGCGCGTTGCATCCTCGATGGAATGCTTCACGTAGTCGACCGGGCGCTTTTTTAAATTTACCCGGATGCCTTCGGCCAGTACCACAATCGAGTAAGGTTTGCCGCGGCGGAAACGGTCTAAAATCACCTCATTCACTTTCCGGATATCGAATTCGATTTCGGGAATCAGAATCACGTCAGCGCCGCCGGCCATGCCGGCATACAGGGCGATCCAGCCGGCCTGATGACCCATCACTTCCACGACCATCACCCGCTTGTGGGCGCTGGCGGTAGAATGGAGCCGGTCGATAGCCTCCGTCGCAATATTTACGGCCGTGTCAAACCCGAAAGTGATGTCCGTGCCCCAGACGTCGTTGTCGATGGTCTTGGGTACGCCGATGACGTTCAGGCCCATTCGGGAGAGTTTGTTGGCCGTTTTCTGCGTGCCGTTGCCGCCGATACACACCAGGCAATCCAGTCCCAGTTTGCGGTAATTGAAGCAGATCATGTCCGGTTTATTATCTCCGTCCAAATGGTTGGCCGTCTTCCGGAACGGCTTCTCGCGCGAAGTGCCCAGGATCGTTCCGCCCAGATTCAGGATCCCGGAAAGGCTGCGTTCGCTCAGTTCTTCGACGTCGATATCCATCAGGCCGGAAAAACCGTTGTGAATACCCAGCACCGTCATGTCATAGTGCATGAGCGCCGTCTTCCCGACGCCGCGGATGGTTGCGTTGATGCCCGGACAGTCGCCGCCGGACGAAAGGATACCTATTTTCATATAAATCCCGTTTTTTTCTTCGCAAACTTACGGGAAAATCTCCGGACGGACAAACGGACGGAATGAATTTCCTGGCGACAGGGGAGAGAAGAGGGGGAGTCAGGGCTGTTTCTCCGTCAGGTACTGCCAGAAGCGGACGGGCATGTGCTGGCGTTGCAGGCGGGGGTTGAGACGTTCTTTGATGGTCAGCGCCCTGAAATAACCTTTCCAAAGTTGCTGAAACAGTTTTTCGTCCGCGGCCATCAGTGTTTCGTCCAGTTTGCCGCTGATCAGGTGGCTGCCCTCGCCGGCAAGGGTGATTTCGCAGGGATGGTGCAGGTCGTAGTAATAGCCGTATTTCCGCCGCAGGTCGTAAATGACCCACTGCTGGTCGGCGAACCGGTCGGCAAAGTGGGCGACCGTCAGCGGAAGCACGTTGTACTGCGGCCGTGCCGGCGCAAAGAAAACGTTATCCGCTGCCTTCTGGAAACGGAGGAACTGCTCCAGATAATGCGCTTCGTGGGAAACCTTCCGGGCAAGATTCTTCACCTCCAGCACGTCGGTATCGCCAAAATTCAGAGAAACGGACTGCGGACAGTCAAAGGTCTTGCGGATGTAACGAAACAGCAGTTCGTCGCAGCCGTTCTGTTCCGACAGCCAGACATGCATCAGCATGTTGCATGCCTCGTGCGGCAATTTCCGCTGCAACGCTGTCCAGACGCGCCCGGCGTGCTCTTCGCGCGTGACGACCGCATGTGTCCCGTCCGTAAACAGAGGCGCCGTTTCGCCTGTCTTCAGCAGCCGTTCCGGAAACGTCCCGAGGCTGTAGGCGTCGAAAACAGCCGTCAGCAACCCTTCAAATGTCCGGTCATAGAAAAATACCGTCATGCCTTCCATCCGTTATGTCCGTCGCGCGGTTGTTCGGGAACGAGTCTGTACATCCGGTCGGAGGGGCGGATGCGGCTGTTGAGACGGAGGGAGAAGCGTTCGCCCTTCCCGGTCTGCGGGACGGGGAGCAGGTCGACGCGGATTTCCTCCACGGTCTGGAAGAGTGCGCCGGTGGTGGGACCGGTAATCAGGATTTCGTCGCCCGTCTTCAGCAAACCGCTTTCCATTTCGAACTCGCCCACCCCTATCCGGTCGAAGTAATTGATTCCCCTGGCGATGTATTCTTTCCGTTTGGAAGCTTGGGAGCCGTAACGGCTGCTCCATTCGCCCAGGCGCTGTCCGAGGTAGTATCCGTCCCAGAAACCGCGGTTGAAGACGCTTTTCAGGCGTTCGTCCCAGGCGGCGATCATCGCTTCGTCATAGACGCCGTCGCAGCAGGCGCGGAGGGCTTCCCTGTAGCACGAAGTCACGACGCGCACATATTCCGGTCCGCGTGCGCGCCCTTCGATTTTAAACACGCGCACGCCGGCATCTACCATCCTGTTTATGAAATGGATGGTTTTCAAATCCTTGGGCGACATGATATACTGATTCTCCAGATCAAGTTCGATATCCGATTCCCTGTCCCGGACGGTATATCCGCGGCGGCAGATCTGCATGCACGAACCGCGGTTGGCCGAATGGTTCATCTCGTGCAGGCTGAGATAGCATTTCCCCGACACGGCCATACAGAGGGCGCCGTGGCAGAACATTTCGATCCGCACGGGTTCACCTTTCGGGCCTTTGATCTGCTGCGTCCCGATCGCCTCAAAGATAGCCCTGGTCTGTTCGAGGTTCAACTCGCGTGCCAGCACGACAACATCGGCAAAGCGAGCGTAAAATTTCAGCGCCTCGACATTGGAAATGTTCAGTTGCGTGGAGAGGTGCACCTCCTGCCCGATGCGGACGGCATATTCCATCGCCGCCACGTCGGACGCAATGATGGCATCGACGCCACAGGCCCTGGCCGTATCCACGATGTCACGCATCAGCGGGAGGTCGCCGTCATACATCACCGTGTTAAGGGCGAGGTAGCTTTTGAGGCCGTGTTCGCGGCAGAGGGAGACAATCCGGGGCAGGTCGCCGGACGTGAAACTGTTTGACGAGCGTGCGCGCATGTTCAGTTTTTCGATACCGAAATAGACAGAATCGGCGCCTCCCTGAATGGCTGCCGTCAGGCACTCGTACGACCCCGCCGGCGCCATGATTTCGCAGGATGTATATAACGTATTCATTTGATGCTCCGTTTTACCGGATTTTTCTGCAAAGATAGCGATTCCACCGGACAGGACTTTGACGGGCGCATTTCAAATGGTCGCGTCCCGTCACAGCGAAAGCAGTGAAGCCGTCCCGCCTGTGCGGTGACTGGATGGCTTCGCGCCTCGCAACGACGGTACATACTGCGCAATTCCATACATAATGGGGAAACCCGCTACGGAGTTTCTGAGCTTGACGGCAACTGTTTTTCGATTGACAGGTATTCCCGCACGGGCATTTTGAGGCATCAAAAAAGATTTCTATCCACTCAAAACGCTATAGAACCAAAAGGGCGAAATGACCGAAAGCCATGCAAATCCATAAAAAAACATAAAAACTATCCCGGCATTCGTCGGGTGAATTTCAAGTGTAATTATTTTCGTACTTTTGCGAGAAATTTGTACGCAATTCAGCATAAACATATATCGAATTGCCATTTATATTACTGAAACATTATTATTTTGACAAAATGAAAAAAGTAGAAGCGCTTATTCGAAAGACGAAATTCGATGAAGTAAAGGAGGCGCTGTTAGATGCCGACATCGAATGGTTTTCCTATTATGATGTGCGCGGAATCGGCAAGACCCGTCAGGAACGGATTTACCGCGGAGTGGTGTATGACACCAGTTATATTGAACGGACGCTGCTTACCATTGTGGTGCGCGACGTCAATGTGGAGCGTACGGTAGGGGCGATCCTGAAGACTGCCTGGACCGGCGAGGTCGGCGACGGGCGTATTTTTATATCTCCGGTAGACGACTCCGTGCGGATACGTACCGGGGAACGGGGAGACATTTCGCTGTATGATGCAGTTGAAAAGTGATGCAGGCAGTTTGTTTTACAGTTAAATTTTGCAAGTTATGAAAATCAAATGGATTTATTTTATCGGATTACTTTTTCTCTCCCTGATGACGCCGGCCGGACTGGCGGCGCGGGAGGCGGCAGGCGGCGCGGTCGCGCCGGACAGTGGAAATACGGCATGGATGATCGTTGCCACCATTCTGGTGATGTTCATGACCATTCCGGGGCTGGCCCTGTTCTACGGCGGACTGGTGCGCCAGAAAAACCTGCTGAGTATCATCATGCAGTGTCTTGTCCTGCTTGGTGTCATCTCCGTTCTTTGGTTTGCCTTTGGTTACAGTTGGGTGTTTGGTGTCGCTTTTATGCAGGACGGCAATCCGCTGGGATTTTTTATCGGCGGATTTGACAAACTGTTTCTACACGGCATCGGCCTGAATACCCTGTTCGGCCCGAACATCCCCGAAATCCAGTTTGCCCTGTTCCAGTGCATGTTTGCCGTCATCACGCCGGCGCTGATTATCGGAGCCTTTGCCGAAAGAGTCAAATTCTCAGGCTATCTGCTGTTCATCGTCCTGTGGTCGATCATTGTCTACAATCCGCTGGCGCATTGGGTGTGGGGTGGCGGATGGTTACAGACCATGGGTGCAATCGACTTTGCCGGCGGTACCGTGGTGCATGTCAACGCCGGCGTTTCGGCGCTGGTCATGGCCATCCTGACGGGGAAAAGAAAGGGTTACACGCCCGGACGCCCCACTGCGCCCCACAATGTGATGTTCGTATTTCTCGGCGCCGGTTTTCTGTGGCTGGGATGGTTCGGATTCAACGCGGGAAGCGGACTGGCTGCCGACGGACTGGCCGCCAGCGCCTTCCTGGTGACGCACATGGCTACGGCTGTTGCTGTGGTGGTCTGGATCGTGATTGACTGGATGCGGAACAAAAAACCGACAATCATCGGCGCCAGCACGGCGGCCGTGACCGGGCTGGTGGCCATTACGCCGGCGGCCGGAACCGTCGACATCCTGGGGGCGATGGCCATCGGGGCTACTTCCTCGGTGGTCTGCTTCTTCATGGTGGCCGTGGTAAAGAAGAAACTCGGATACGACGACTCCCTGGACGCTTTCGGTGTGCACGGGATAGGCGGGATTGTCGGTTCCATCCTGACGGGCGTTTTTGCTACGCGGATGATCTCCGGTCCGGAAGGGCCGCAGGGCGCGTTGTCCGGCGACTGGCATCAGCTCTGGGTCCAGTTTGCGGCAACGATCGTCACGATCCTGTACAGCGCCATTCTCACTGCCGTGCTGTTCGTTCTTGTAGATAAAACGGTAGGTGTGCGGGTATCGCCGCGCGTGGAAGAAGAAGGGCTGGATATTTACGAACACGGCGAAACAGCCTATAATTAGAACGATGAACTATAAACGATGAACGATGAACCCGCTCCATCGTTCATCGTTCATCGTTCATCACTCCTGTCCTTTGTTGACGAACTTACTGGACAGGATCACAATTTGCATGTTGTCTTTTCGCAGTTTAAGCCCCGAAGGAGCCAGGTAGGGGCTGATGGCCGTTGTGTAATACAGGGTCGTATTGTTACTCTGATACGTCTGAGAAATCCGGTTCACCGGGACGACCAGTATGCGCAACTCATCGTCTGTCGACACGGCGAGGTGGTAATTCAGCAGGTTGGCGACATTCTTGAACGAATAAGTCCGGCTGGTCGGGCTGTATCCCTGCCCTGACGCGGCGGGCGAAGTCACCTCGTCCGCGGTTGTTACGTACGAAATGACGTTATTTTCAATATTGCCGTTTTCGAAAAAAGACATGAGCGAATCTTCCGGCAGCAGCAACAGGTGAGACGGCGGCGTAAGGGAATACAGCCAGTCTTCCTGCGGCAGGTATTTAAGTTCCAGCGGCAGGTTGTTGATCATACGACCCTGAACGGCATCCCTGATCTGATGCACGGGGATCACGATTCGCGTGAAAATCCCTGCCGGCGTTTTCAGGAAAGTATAGTCCGCATTGTCTTCCAGCAACTGTTCGGTATCTGAATTTTCAAAGCGGTTCAACTGGATCACGTCTTTCGTGAGCCTGAACATGTCGAAGCTGCTAACCAGGGAATCGGCACCCGTACTGCCTGTTACGGCATACTGGTAGGCAATCATCATCCGGGTATCTTCCATGTGGAAAACGGTTCCGCTGCCGTAGCCGGTGGTTACGTACAGGCCGGGAAAGTATTGATTGAATGTTTCCTGATTCTGGAAGGTCGAGGGATTCTGCCGTGTCTCGTTATACAGCTCCTGCCCCAGTTCGACCGGAAGATGAATCTCGAAACTGTGGTAATACAGCGTATCGCCGGTCGCCGAGATCTGTATGCGGGATATCGTGCTGTTGGATGCCGAAACGACCTGTGATGCCAGCAGATGCTGCATGTCGCAGTATTCGGACGGCGGGATATTGGTATAATATGTTTTGTCCAACTGTTTGGTTATCCGATAAATCTGTATCTCCATGGGCGTATGCTCATCGCCGGTCCACCCGGTATATTCCAGTACCAGCACAACAGAATCTACCTTGTCTTCATAGGGTGTCTGCCAGA
>JAIRXI010000016.1 GCA_031268395.1 Tannerella sp.
GCTGCAGCTGCCCACATGCGGGCACTGATCCCTGATCCAGGACGTTTCCTTCAGATTGACGAACTCGGCCGTTTTGCCGGGATTGTTGCGGAACACGGGATTCGTATCGCCGTCCGGGACGGCGGAGGCGGGCCTGTCGGTCTGTTTGACGGAACATTTGCAGTTCCAGTCGCTCGGCGGCATGTGCGTGTCCCACCAGGAATGGTCAACCGGCAGTATGACGGGAACTTCCGCCCATTTCAGGTGTTTCGCCCGCGGATGGGAGGCCGATGTTTTGACGTACTGCAGGTTCGGATACAAATCCTTCGTTTGCTGAAACGTTTTCCAGTTCACGGCCGAACGCGCCGCGCGGATGGCGGTATTGTATTCGGTCTGCAGCCAGTTGACGTTGTAATCCTGCGACACCTTCAGGGCCTCCTTTCTGAATTTGGAGAAGGAGCGCAGGCTGCCCTTTTCGTCGTGCAGGAGCGCGACGATTTCCCTTGTCTGTGCATGGTTTTTGAAGGCTGCGAAAACGGAGGCATTGTATTTGAACTCGTCGACAAACGCCTGATTGCGTTTGCCGAACTCCATGCCGGCGGCGGCGAACGTTTTGCCGATGCCGTCCTGCAGGGCGTTGTTGGTTATGTCGAACAGGCTGCGTTCGATATAAGGCTCTTTGGCGCGGCCGGCATAAATACCCTGCAGCGCTTTGTTAAAGAGTTTGCGGAAGTCGATGCGTGTGTTGACGCGGGCGTTTTCGGCGTCACCGGCGAGCGTTATATGCCCGGTTGCCCGGTCTGTGAGGTTTCGGACAGCCCCCCGCGGACGGAGGGCGTCAGCGAAAAAACCTTTCAGTCTTTTGGCGAAGGTTGACGTTACGGGCGGGTCGTCGTGATTTTTGACGGCATCAATGACCTCTGCCGTTTCCCTTTTAGCGCCGGCAACCGGTTCCCCGTCCTTCGGCACGGGAATGCCGTACTTCTCATGCAGGAAGGAGGCGGGTACCGGCATGATGGAAGACAGCTGCACGACATCGGCGACGGAGAGCGGCACGGCGGCTCCGGGAAAGACAAACCTGCCGCCGGCCACGGGCAGGCCGCGCGTTTCGAGGAAAGGCCGGACGCGGGCGTTGAGAATGCGCTGCACGTATCGCATGTCGGACATGTTGATCCCTTCCTCGACCTGTTTGTGGACTTCGCCCAGGGAACGCGCGCCGCGTTCGCCCTGGATGGTGGTCAGGGTCTGTCCGAGTACGGTGACGAGTATTTCCTCATTGCACGAGGTGCGGAAACGCTCGTAGGACTGTCCCGAAGTGCCGGTGCCGGTATTGTTGACCGTTTCCACATTCGTGGTGTCGGGAATGACGACGTAGGGGGCGGCCCCGGCGTTTTTCAGCGCCTCTTCCATCAGCCTGCGGCTTTCCGGGTCGTAGCTGTTATACTTGCCGATGCGCTGCGGCATGCCGAATATTTCCAGCCACTGTGCGTAGTCGCCGAAGCCGCCTCGCTTCCATATCACCATCGGAGCGGTACGGATAAAGACGCCGTAGTCGCGTTGCCTGCCGAGGACGATCAGCTGGCCGTCCTGTTCGTAGGGAATCCCGGTCTCGTCGGTTTCGTTGAGCAGGATCACTTTTTTGTCGAGATTGATGTGCTTTACGGGCAGTTCGTTTACGGTCAGGCCGTCGGCATAATCCAGTTCGATGCCGGAACGTCCCCAGAAGCGGGCTTTCAGGATGACGGTCAGCAGTTCCTCGAAAGCCGCCGTGTCCATCAGGTCGGTCAGTTCCGGAGCCTGTTCGCCCTTTTCGTTCTGAAAGACCAGTTCAGAGTTGGTAACGGCTGCCGTGCGCTTGTTGCAGGCGTCCCACAGGTAGCCGTCGAGCAGGAGATCGTCGAACAGGTCGAACAGTTCGCGGGGACGCCCGGTGTCGGCGCTGCGCAGCGCATTGCGCCACGTCCCCACATCGAATGTTTTTCGCTGCGGGGCTTTGATTATTATCTGGTTGATGACCGTGCCGGCCTTGCCGGCAGGCTTCTTTGCTTTTGTTGCCATACCTTAAAATTAAGAATTGAAAGCTGAAAATCAGAAATGCTGTTCGCGTTTCGGGTTGCTGCCAAAGATGACGGTTGCCTTTGGGTTTGTTCCGTCTTCGTCGACGGCGACCGGGAGATCGGGCGTGACTTCTCCCTTCTGGACGGCGCGCAGCCAGGCGACGGCCCGTTCGTAGCGATCCTGGCGCAGGCGGAGTTCCGTGCCGGCGTTGCTCAGATTGATGTAATGCCACACGGCGATATCCTTGACAAAAATCAGCAGCAGTGCGTTGCGGCCGGCGTCCTTCGCCCCGAATATCGTGTCGCGGTCGTAGGCGGCGAGGTAGCCGCGCGCTTCGGCAACGGCGCCGTCGATGGCGGCGGCGAGGATCGTGCCGTCATCACCGCCGATGGCCTGCAGGCTTTCGCCATACAGGTGGGTTTTAAGTTCTTCGGCCGTCAGAAACATGATTCTTCTATTGAGTTTTGCGGTTCAATATCGTTGGTGTCGAAAAAGCAGACGCGGTCGAAGTCCTTTCCGGCCTTGAGGCCGGAAAGGAAAAGACCGGCTTTAATTCGCCCGCGGATGTCGTTGCGGTTCCAGACGCGGTACCGGTATCCGAAAAAGAATACGCGATAGCGGCGTCCGGTTTTCCGGTGCAGGCGTCTGGCGCGGTTTACGGCGCGGTTCAGCGCGCCCGGCCGTCCGCGGAAGCGGGTGTAGAGTTGAATAAGAAAGCGGTTTATTTTCTTCATGTTAAAATCGTTTAGTGTGCTGCCTGCGCTTGCCGAAGGTGAATGCTTCGGGAGCGAAGACGGCTATTTTTTCGTCTATTTTCCATACGGCGCCCTCGACTGCATCCGGCCCTGCCGGGTCTTTCATCTGCGGGCAGAAGAGGATGAACTGTTCTTCAAGCGCCTTCATGTGCGGATTGCCCCTTTCCGACTCGTTGAATACGAGTTTGCCCAGGCGGTTGAGCGGTTCCAGCCGCCCCTCAATGCGGGAGTATTTGTCCGTTTTTTTTCGTTCGTCCGGAATGATGCCGACGGTTCCCTTCTCTTTCGAAGCCTTTTCGAAGAGCGGCAAAAATACCTGTTCATAAAACGGATCCTGCAGGGAGTTGTTCTCAATGTAGTTGTAGATGACCGCCTGTCCGCCGATGCAGTCGCGTATCGCATAGTAGCAGTCGACAAACTGCGCGTTGGTCATGTGATCCATGAAGCCGGTTATGACGTAGTATCTGCCGTCGTGAAAGCCGAGCAGATACTGCGCCTTGAGACTGTTTTTCTGATTCGTGCGGTTGCTGGGAGCCGGGTCGCCGTAATTGACAAGGAACCTGAATTTCGACAGCGGCGGTATCCGGCCCCAGGTGATTTCTTTGAATACTTTCCCTTCCGACAGGGGATTGTTCATGTATTCGGCCTGGTATGCTCCCGTACTGATTTTGTCCTTTATACGCTGTATGTGCTCGCGGGTATTCTTTTCCGGCCAGGTGCTGCTGCCGTTTTCGTCTTCGAGATTGACGGTATCCACTTTGTCGGCCTTTTCCATGGACCGCCTTACACAGCAGTCCTGCGCAATCAGGTTGCCCAGCCATACGACCTGGAAGGCTTTCGAGACCGAGCGCGTCGGGAACACGGCCTTCTCGAACCATTTCCAGCGCTTGTCGATAATCTCTTCATTCCGAACATCTTCGTCGGTGTCGATGTCGGAGATGATGACCTTGTCCGGCCTGACCTCCTCGTTGCGGGAACCGCGCGGCGACTGCCCCGCGCCGACAGCCAGGAAGGATACACCCCGCGCGGTGACAAAATCGCCCGACGTCCAGCTGCCGGGCATCTGCTGCACGCCGTAGTCGCCGATGATTCGCTCATTCTTTTCGAGGTTGATTTTGTAGGGTGCAATCAGTTCGACGGCCTTGTCGAAACTGTTCGATATTAATATGATGTTCTTTTTGGCGCCCGTCAGCGTCTGATAGAGCGTTTCCATCATGCAGACCGCATCCTTGGCCAGTTCGCGTGCCCACACGCGGCTTTCGTACCATTCCGGATTGCCGAGGATGCGCCGGGAGGCTTTGATGTGGAACGGCGCGGCGGGCGCATAGCAGTATTTGGGGAAGTAGTATTTTTTCCATTCCTCGAAATCCGCTTCCAGGCGGGTGACACGTTTTTTTCGTTCCGCTTCCGTTTCGTTGCGGTCGACGACGACGGCTGCAATATAATTGTTATAGTATATATCCCAGTCCCTTTTTGCCTGCGCGTCCGTTACTCTGATTGCAGCCATTAGCGTTTCAGCAAATCCCTGATAAAGTCGTCCAGCGTCCGCGCAACTCCGGCCGCCTGTTCGGGACTGACTGTTCGCAGCCAGCCTAGCAGGCGTTTGCCGACTTCGACCACATCGGCGATACTGGCATCGGTTTCGAGTGTCCGGATTGAGTTTGTCAGCTTGCTGATCGTGTCGGCCTCCTTCGTGTCGGCAAAACGCCTGCCTTCCTCGCGCGACAGGATGGATGTGTTCAGTTCGTCGAGCTGCATGTACAGACGCGCAAGCTGCGTGTCGCGCGTGAGCAGCATGGACTGTTTCAGCCTGTCCCACGCCCCGTCCTTCACCCATTTGTTGACGGTGACGGCGCTGACTGCCACCTTTTCGGCGATTTCCTTCTGTGAAAGGTGCTCGCGCGTGTAAAGCAGCTTTGCCCACTCCTTTTTCTGTTCCCTTGATCTTTTTGTTTCTGCCATAAGCCGAAAATTTTCCTGCAAAAGTGCGTCACGGGACGAAAAAACAAAAAAAAGTGTCCAGGGCATGGACGGATCCGTCCATGCCCTGGACACTTTTTTGGCGAAAAGGGACGGTCGCCGCACCTTTGCGGCGCTAAAAAACAGGAGATGGCAAAGACTTTTGTACTTCACGACGAGACGGTCAACACATACGGGTTCCGGATGCTGACCTCGGGAGCAGACCTGACGGAGTTCCGAAAGAATCCGGTGATGCTGCTGGATCACAACGACTGGAACCTTCCGATCGGGCGCTGGGAGAACATCCGTGTCGAGGACGGAAACATCCTTGCGGATGCGGTGTTCGACATGAAAGACCCGCGCGCGTCACAGGTGGCTGGCAAGGTATCGGACGGCTTTATCCGGGCGGCTTCCATCGGGGCGTGGCCACCGGACGAAGTGTCGGACGGGGCCATGCTGAGGTATCCCGGCCAGACGGGAGTGACGGTCACGCGCTGGAAAGTGCGCGAAGCCTCTATCGTCAGCATCGGAGCGAATCACAATGCGCTGGCGTTCTACGACCGCCGGGGCGGACGGATCGACCTGAAGGACGGGAGCAGTGTCCTTAAACTGTTTGACAAACTTATTTTTAACGAAAGCGATATGAAAATTTTACAGGGTATTTTAAATCTGGCGGACGGCGCGACCGAACAGGACGCGGCGTCTGCCGTGCGGCAGCTGGTCGCCGACCGCGACCGGCTGAAGGCGGAGAATGTGACGCTGACGGATCGCGTTGACCGCATCAACGCGGACCGGAAGAAGGCGCGGAAGGAAGAGGCGGTTTCTCTGGTGGACATGGCCGTGAAGGATGGACGGATCGACGCGAAGGCGAAGGATTCGTATCTGAAGCTGTTCGATCAGGACTTTGAGAGTGCAAAGGCTGTACTGGAAGGTATCCCCGTGCGGCAGTCCGTGTCTGCCAGGATTCGGACGGGCGGTACGGGTGCGGCAGAACTGGCAGACTGGCAGAACAGATCGTGGGATGAACTGGACAGGGCGGAGAAACTGACGCTGCTGAAGGATAAATATCCGGACGTGTACGCGCAGAAGTTTGAGGAACGTTTCGGCTGTAAACCGAAAGCGTGAATCAATTATCAATTATGAATTATGAATTAATTATGGAGAAGAAGCATTATTTGAGAAAAGGTTTTATGGCGTTGATGTTCAACGCAATTATGTGTATGGCGCTGTCTGCCGCAACGGGCTTCAATGCCGTGGCGCTGATTGCCGGCGGAGCGGCGCTGGGCGTGCTGCATCAGGGTATTCCGGGCGGCGCGCTGGGCATGGCAATACAGAAGGAACTGTGGATGAATCATATCGTCGAGGGACTGTTTGCAGACAACAGTTTCCTGTCGAAAGCCTACAGCGCGGACATGTTCGTGAATGCCGGGCGGACGGTACATATCCCGAACGCCGGGAACCCGTCGGGCGTGGAGAAAAACCGCAGCACGAAGCCGGCGTCGGTGAATACCCGGACGGATACGGATCTGACGTTCGATCTCGACGAATTTACGACAAGCCCGATTTACATTCCCCATGCCGACACGGTCGAACTCTCGTACAACAAACGCGAGTCGATCCTGAAGCAGGACAAAAACAGACTGGCCGAAGTCGTGTCGGAATCGTTCCTGTACCAGTGGGCGCCGGCGAAGCTGATCAAAACGACCGGCGGCAACACGGCGGCCCATGTTCCCGCCGGGACGGGCAACCGCAAGGCGCTCAAGAAGACGGATCTGCTGGCTGCGATGACACAGTTCAATACGGACAATATTCCGCAGGAGGGGCGATACGTACTGCTTGACGCCGTCATGTACAGTCAGTTACTGGAAGACTTGACGGCGAACGAATCGCAGGCGTTTTTTGCAGCTGCCGACATCAAAAACGGCGTGATCGGCAAACTGTACTCGTTTAACATCATGATGCGTTCCCGCGCGCTGCTCTACGCAACGGCGGGCACAAAAAAGGAATGGACGGCCACAAGTGTGGCCACGGACTGTGCGGGAGCGCTGGTCTGGCACGTCGACAGTATCTGCCGCGCGCTGGGCGATGTGAAGGCCTTCGAAAACGAGGGTGATCCCACATGGTACGGCGACATCTATTCATTTCTTGTCCGCGCCGGCGGAAGGCCGATGCGTGCAGATACGAAGGGTTTGCTGGCCATCGTGCAGGACACTCCCGCGGCATAATCTTTTTTTTTCAAGGTCAAATAGCTGTTCCCCTGCCGCAACTGTGCGGCAGGGGGCTTAAAGGAAAATTCAAAAATGGCAAAGAAAAGCGAACAGGATGAGAAAACGCTGAAGGCGAAGGCAAACGAACTGATGACATGGTATGGCATCGACAGAATCTGGGGCGATCCGGACAGGAGCCACTGGTTCACCACTGAAAATGGCGCAAAGCGGCACGAAGCGGACAGAAAGGTCAAGTTACAGGTGTTTGAAAAGGAGGATAAAACGGCTGAATAAAATCCTGCTGACGGTTGCCGGCACGCTCGCCGTGCAGACGGCGGGGGATTCGGAAATCCGGACGTTGAAATTCGAGATTCAGGAGATTCAAAACGAACTGATTTGCAGTGATATGGCAAGAGGACTAAACAATAACAACCCGCTGAACATCCGTCATAACGGGGATGTGTTCCAGGGGGAGATAAAGCCGGGAACGGACCGGGCGTTCAAGCAGTTTTGCGATTCGGCCCACGGCTACCGGGCGGCCTTCGTGACGCTGGGGACGTACCTGGGACGCGGGTGGAACACCGTCGACAGAATCATCTCGCGGTGGGCGCCGCCGTCGGAGAACGACACGGGCGGCTACATTTCGGCAGTCGAAAAGTGGTCGGGAGTGAAGCGCGACGAGGTATTGACGGCCCGGTCGGGCAAAAAGTACGTCAAAATCGTGGCGGCGATGGCGCGGGTGGAAAACGGCCGGCCGGCGGTCATGGCGGACGTGGAAGCGGGATTTGCGCTGCAGAGCAAAATCACCAAAACCGGTGATGACTGATGGAATGGTTGCAGCCTGTACTGGAATGGCTTGTGCCGGCGGGCGGACTGGGTTCGCTGGCGGTGTGGCTGACGTCGCGGACGCTGCGGACGCTGCGGCAGCTGCGAACGTCAAAGGAAATTCACGACACCTACAAATTGATGTATGAAGACGTATCGAAGGAAGTCCGGGGGCTGCGCCAGGCGGTCGGCCGGCTGGAGCGGGCCATTTCGCGCGCTTCGACTTGCAGGTATTATGGCTCCTGTCCTGTTGCTTCCGGGTTGCGGGAGCAGCAGGACGGCGCAGAGCCGGCAGGTCGAAAGGGCGGAAGTGCGCACGGACAGCGTGAGCACGGTGCTGGAACGGCTGACGAAGGCGATACCGGTGCCGGCCGCGCGGGCGGAACTGGCAGTGACGCTTGACGGGCTTCTGCAGTTGCCGGTCGGGGCGGAATTCCGGGAACGGAACGGACAGGCGGTCGTGGCGGTCATCAGGACGGAAGGCGGGTTGACAGCATCCGCGACGTGCGACAGCCTGACGCTCCTGGTCGACGAACTCAGGACAGAAATCTTCCATTTAAACGCGGAAAAAGGGTCGTTTAAATCGGAGGAAAGCGAGATAAAAACGGTGGAAGTAAACCGGCTGACGGGCTGGCAGTGGTTCCAGGTCTGGACCGGGCGAATCTGCCTGGGGCTGCTGATGGTATTTGCAGTCGTTAAGGGACTTAAGAGGCTTTAGCGGCGTTAGAAACTTTAGAAAATTAAGAGAATTTAGAATTTAAATTATACAGGTATGAATTATCAGGTATTAATCAATGCGATCAAAGTCGGCATCATCGCATCCGACGGCGGTGTGGCGACCTCGTTTGCCGCGCTGGGCAACACGCGAAAGGACACGCTTTCATTCAACACGACGGCGCCGACATTTCAGAAAATCATGGTCGAGGAGCGGGACACTCCGATCCTGAACGTGATGACCGATCCGGGCGGGCTGCAGATGCAGTGGGCGCTGACGGACTGGGATGCGGACATACTGACCGCGCTGTGGGGTGGCACGGTGGTGGATGAACAGTGGCTGGAACCGGCCATTCTTCCGACCGTGGAGAAATCGCTGCGGATTGAACCGCGCCAGGGCAAGCCCTTTATCTACCCGCGCGTTCAGCTGACGGCGCAAATCCAGTACGACACGACCGGAAAGATATTCCAGATTCAGGTGACGGCGGACAAGCTGCAGCCGATGAAGGCAGGAACGCCGGCCTTCATGTGGGGCGACCCGGAAGAGTAGACGCATGGACGCGAATGACGTGCGGGCCAGGGCGGCGGAGACGATCCTCGACCGGGGCGTGCGGTATAAACTCGGAGAGGGCGACATCACGATCCGCCCTCTCCGCTACGGCACGGCGCTCATGATTGCCGGACGGGTGGCGGAAGCGGGACTGACCGAAGCGGAAATGCAGGGGGAGGATTTCGATATTTTCGCCTTCTTCTTCAAACGGGCGGAGGTGATGCTGGACTGCGTGGCCATGGCGGAACTGAACAGCCGGGACCGGCTGACGCCGGAGGCGGTCACGGAGCGGACGGCCTTTTACCGGGACAGCCTCACGGCCTTCCAGGTACACGAACTTTTCGTGCACGTGCTGGCGCTGTCGGGCATCCGGGATTTTACGAATACTATCAGGTCGGCCTTCCTGATGATGAAGGCGACGCTGAGTCCGAAGGAGCAGGGGAGTTAAAGGGTTTGCATAGCCCCTGGGGAATGCTTTATGCGGTACAGAAGGAAACGGGATGGACGGACGGTTATCTGCTGTGGGAACTGAGCTGGGCGAATGTGCAGATGAAACTGGCGGACGCTCCCCGGTATGTGTGCCGCAAGGGCGAAAAAAAAGTGTTTCTTGAAACCGAAGAGGAATTGAAAAGTTTTTTGGAAAATCATGCTTGAACCGGTAGACATAGCGTTCAGAATCAACGACGGCGAACTGGAGATACAGTCACGCCGGGCTGTTAACGCCATCCTGGGCGTGGGGGAGGCCGGAAGCGAGACGGAACAGGGCGTGTCCGGCCTGGAGAGGAAACTGAAGGGCCTGCTGGCCGGTTTTGCCGGTACGGCGGCCATCGGTAATTTTATCCGGCAGGTTGTCAACGTCCGCGCCGAGATGCAGGCGCTGGAGCAGTCCTTCGCCGTGCTTCTCGGGAGCGAGGAGAAGGCCGTTGCCATGCTTGCCGACCTGAAGCAGTTCGAGATCGAAAGCCCGCTGGACACAAAGGCGGTTGCACAGGG
>JAIRXI010000025.1 GCA_031268395.1 Tannerella sp.
AATTCCAAATTCCCACATGGAAATTACCGATTCCCCTATAGAAATTCCCGATTTCCCTATGGAAATTCCCAATTACTATAGGGTAATTCTCGATTTCCACAGGGTAATTCTCGATTTCCACAGGGAAATTTGCCCCGTAAAATCTGTTTTTATCCTTAAAATGAGCGTTTTAAAAAAAAGACGCTTCTCCTGTTGTGTCCGGAAGAGGAGATTTCCGGCAGGCAGCAAACGGAATATCTGCCCGTCACCCCGTCCTCTATGAACGATGAACGGGGGCATTGTGTATTTATAACTTTCAACTTTCAACTTTCAACTGCTGAAGCGTCTAATGGATATGTTGGGATTATTCCACCTCCAATACGAGTCCTTTCAGGTATTCGCCTTCGGGGTGATAGATGTTGACGGGATGGTCGGGCGGCTGGGCGAGCTGGTGCAGGATGCGGACATGACGCCCGGACTGTGCGGCGGCGCTGAAGACGGCTAACCGGAAATCGTTCCGGCTGACCACCTGCGAGCAGGAAAAAGTGAAGAGAATCCCACCCGGCCGGATCTTCTCGAAGGCCGGCACGTGGAGTTTCCGGTAGCCCAGCAGGGCGTTGCGGAGCACGTTCCGGTGCTTGGCAAAGGCCGGGGGATCCAGAATGATCAGGTCGTAGGCATCGCCCGTTTTTTCCAGGAAGTCGAAGGCGTCTCCGGTAAATGCCCGGTGGCGCGTGTCGTCCGGGAAGTTCAGCGCGATGTTTTTTTCGGCCAGGGCGACGGCCCTGGCCGAACTGTCCACCGAATGGACAAGGGTTGCTCCGCCGCGCATGGCATAGACGGAGAAGCCTCCGGTGTAGCAGAAGAGGTTCAGTACGGAACGGTTGCGGGCGTATTGCTCCAGCAGCAAGCGGTTTTCGCGCTGGTCGACAAAGAAGCCCGTTTTCTGCCCTTTCTGCCAGTCGACATGGAAGCGCAGGCCTTTCTCGACCGCCAGCAGTTCCGCGTCCGGGCGGCCATACAGGGATTCGTTTTCCGCTTCCAGCGCCGCCTTGAAGGGCAGTGTCCCTTCCGATTTGCAGTAAATGTGCTGCACCCTTTCGCCCAGCACCTCTTTCAGGGCGTCGGCGATGGCGGCGCGGGCGCGGTACATTCCCACCGAATGTGCCTGCATGACGGCCGTCGTGCCGTAGAGGTCGACGATCAGCCCCGGCAGGCGGTCGCCCTCGCCGTAGACCAGGCGGCAGGTGTCGTTGTCGGGGCTGCCGGTCAGCCCGAGCGTGCGGCGCAGTTCGCAGGCCGCCTGAAGCCGGCCGGTCCAGAAGGCCTGGTCGATGGCAACCGGACGGAACGACAGGATGCGTACGGCGATGCTCCCGATCTGGTAATGGCCGATGCCCAGAAACGTCGTCCGGTCGGCGGCAAAGACTTCGACCAGGTCGCCTTCCGCCGGATCGCCCTGGATCGCGGCGATGGCGCCGGAGAATACCCACGGGTGAAAGCGCCGGAGGGATTCTTCCTTCTTTGGCTTGAGGAAGAGGCGGGCGCGGCTCACGGGTGCTGAGTGAGATGACGGTAAATCTGCAGGCAGGCCCAGGCGTCCAGTGCGGCGTACTGCTGCATGGGGGCGGTCAACGTATCGGTTTCCCAGTTGCTGAGCTGTGCCCGTTTCGATATTTTCCGGCCGAACAGGATGGCGTAGATTTTCCTCAGACTGGCTTCCCGGATGCCGAACGGCAGCACGAACTTCTGCAGGTCGATGAATCCGTCCGGCTCGATCGGCGCCAGCTTGCGCAGTGCGTGGAAATCATCCAGCAGCGACAGTCCGACTTTGGCCGCCTGCCCGTTTTCCAGATAGGCCTTCAGCTCTGTGGGGACGCCTCCCAGCCGGTTCAGGCGAAACAGATAGCAGGTGTGTTCCGTCGATAGCTGCATCAGGCACACCTTGTGATGGTCTTTTTTGGTAAAATTGGGGCGTGTTTCCGTGTCGAACCCCGTCAGGCCGGAGGCTTCCAGCGCTGCAAGGGCTTTTTTTACGTCCGTCGGCCGGTCGACGACGACGATGCGTCCGGGGAACACTTCGGGCGGCATGTCAGCTATCAGCTCGCGGGTGATGGAAGAGGGATAGTTCATGCTTCGTTGCCGGATTGCAGGTGAATATCTTCGCTGTAGCGGATGGCGTGCAGCGCCTTGAGCGCGTTGAGCAGGGACTGCCCCCAGAATTGCCGGAAACTGTCTGCGCAAAGCGACAGCGCCAGCGACATGGCGGCCTCGTGCCCCTGCCGGAAGAGGTATGCGAAATTGCCCAGATCCTGATAGATGTCTGCCAGGTTTTCGGAAATGAATGCGATGATCGGCGCGTCGCTGTAGGCCATGTCCGGCAGAAAGGTCTCCAGGTAACTGTCATGTTCGCCCAGCAGGCCGGCAATCCGCTCACGGAGTATATTGTAGGATTCTTCCGTGATAAAGCCGGGTGCGCCGCCGTCTTCGTCCGGGACAGCCGTTTCGGGTATCAGGGAAGCTTTCAGGTAGAGCAGGGGCAGCAGTCTGGTTGCCTGATCAACAAACCCGAACCGGCCGGATGCGAAATCGCGCTCCATCCATGCGCAAAATTCAACCGCCACCCTGACAAATTCCAGCGTATTTTTGTCGTAAACCGAAAGACTCTTCATACTCATTACCATCAATTGAAGCCAGTGTTTTAATATTGAAAGTGCAAAATTAATGAAAATGCCAGGATTTCCAACTGTGCGGAATGAAAAAAGTTTTCCCGGCACCTTGTGTTATACTTCGCGCGACACAGTTTTGTGAACGATGAATCCGTTCAAAAACGGTTCTGTTTTTGTGCGGTCGAAAAATACGTACCGATTGCGGAAAAACCTGCATCTTCAACATGCCATGCTACTGCTTTCCTTCCGTCCGCACGCTGCCGTCCGTTTTCCTGATCAGCCCCTGCAGGACACTCCCCGGCCCCAGTTCGACGAAATGGTCTGCGCCGTCGGCAATCATGTTTTGCACGCACTGCGTCCAGCGCACGGGGGATGTCAGCTGTGCGATCAGGTTCGCCTTGATCATTTCCGGGTCCACCGTCGCCTTTGCGTCGACATTCTGATAGACCGGACACACCGGCGCATGAAAATCCGTCGACCGGATGGCTTCTTCCAGTTCGACGCGCGCCGGTTCCATGAGCGGCGAGTGGAAGGCGCCGCCCACTTTAAGTTTCATCGCCCGTTTTGCTCCGGCGGCCAGCAACTGTCTGCAGGCCGCGTCGACCCCGGCTTCCGTGCCCGAGATAACCACCTGTCCGGGACAGTTGTAATTGGCGCACACCACGATTCCGTCCGTGATGCCGGCGCAGATCCGTTCGACCTCTCCGTCCGGCAGCGACAGGACGGCGGCCATCGTGGACGGCGTTTTTTCGCACGCCTTCTGCATGGCGTTCGCCCGCCTGGCGACCAGTGTCAGGCCGTCTTCAAACGAAAGCGCCTGCGCCGTCACCAGAGCCGAAAATTCGCCCAGCGAGTGGCCCGCTACCATGTCGGGCCGGATTCCGTCGCCCGGCAGCGTCCCGGCCAGAATCACCGAATGCAGGAAAATAGCGGGTTGCGTGACCTTGGTCTGTTTCAGGTCGTCGTCCGTCCCGGCAAACATAAGGTCGGTAATACGGAATCCGAGTATATCGTTTGCCTGTTCAAAAAGTTGCCCGGACAGACGGTCCCGACCGTACAGGTCTTTCCCCATCCCGACAAATTGAGCCCCCTGTCCGGGGAATACAAATGCCCTCATTTCTTCTTCTTTTATTTTTTTAAGACGGCACAAAAGTAATAAATTTGGGAAAACAGCGCACCGTATTCGGGAAAGATTGTATCTTTGCCCGACTAAACAGATAGACTATTAATTTTTAATGTAGACAAGATGAATCATTTATTATTTCTCCCGAATTTGGGTACCGGTGAAATTATCGTCATCGCTTTTGCCATATTGCTGATTTTTGGAGGTAAAAAAATACCCGAACTGATGAAAGGAATCGGAAAGGGAGTACGGAATTTCAAGGACGGCGTGAAAGGCATCGAAGAAGACATCAAACTGGACGACACGGATAGCAAGTAACCGATATGTCACAGCAGCAAGACGAAATGTCCTTCTGGGATCATCTGGAAGAACTCCGCTGGACACTGTTCCGTTCTATTTTAGCCCTTGTTATTTTAGCCATCGGTTTTTTCGCATTCATGCGGGGAGACGATGGCATATTTCACAATATCATTCTGGCACCGACGCGGGGCGATTTTGTTACGTATCGCCTGTTCTGTTCCGTGGCGTCGTCGTTTTCCTTTCTGACCGAGTTTTGTGACACGGCGTTCAACATCGAAATCATCAATATCAAACTGGCCACCCAGTTTTTTATGCACATGACGACCTCTTTCTGGCTGGCGGTGGTGTTGGCATGTCCCTACCTGATGTTTGAAGTATGGAGATTTGTCCGTCCGGCGCTCTACGAGAACGAAAAGAAAAATGTGCAGTGGGTATTCGTCTTCGGGACGGGAATGTTTTTTATCGGCTGTGCCGTGGGATATTATGTGGTGTTTCCCATGACGTTGCGCTTTCTGGCAACTCACCAGCTCAGTGTAGAAATCAATGAACAGGTGTCGCTTGATTCGTATATGGACAATTTCCTGATGATGATTTTCATCATGGGCGTTGTGTTTGAAATGCCGCTGCTGTCGTGGCTGCTGTCCAAACTGGGCCTGCTGCACCGCGGTTTCTTCAACCGATACCGACGCCATGCCGTGGTGGCGCTGCTGATCGTGGCGGCCCTGATTACGCCCAGCGGCGACCCGTTTACACTCTCCCTCGTCTTTATCCCGCTTTACGCCCTGTATGAACTGAGCGCCTTCTTCGTCCGTCCGGCGCCAAGGGAAGAGGCCGACGACAGGGTATTTGATGTGGCAGGCGTCTATCCGAACAGATAATCCGGCAGCCCGTTTGAACGCTAAAAAAGCAGATGGCGGCCGTCCACCGGCAGAAGCCGTTTTGACTGCAAAAAATGGAGAAGGGAAAAAAGAACAAAAAGAAAAGCGGATTTAGACTGACCAACCGCGAGCGAATGTATGTAATATACGGAATATGGGGGTCACTGGCGGTATTCGTCGGCGTAACGGTCATTCTGTTTACGGCCATCGCCAACGGATGGATAGGTTACGTGCCTCCGGTGGAGCAGCTGGCCAACCCGATCGACAAGTATGCTACACAGGTGATTTCGTCCGACGGCAAAATGCTGGGCAGTTTTTCGTACAGTTCGGACAACCGTATTTATGTAGGATACAACGACCTGTCTCCCGATCTGGTGAAAGCGCTGATCGCCACGGAAGACGCCCGCTTCTCGAAACACAGCGGAATTGACCTGAAAGGACTGGCTCGTGCCATCGTGAAACGGGGCATCTTCATGCAGAAAAGTGGCGGCGGCGGAAGCACCATCACCCAGCAGCTGGCCAAGCAGTTGTATTCGCCCAGCGCGGAAAGTCTGAAGGAACGGCTTCTCCAGAAACCCATCGAATGGGTGATTGCCGTCCGGCTGGAACGCTATTACACGAAAGAGGAAATCGTCAACCTGTACCTCAACAAGTTTGATTTCCTGTACAATGCCGTAGGTATCCGGTCGGCCGCACGCGTTTACTTCGACGCCACACCCCGCACCCTGAAGACGGAAGAAGCAGCCACACTGGTAGGGATGTGCAAAAATCCTTCCTACTACAATCCGGTACGCTATGCACAGCGAACAACCGAACGGCGGAACATGGTCCTGCGGCAGATGCGCGACAACGGCTATCTGGCGCCGGCCGCCTGTGATTCCCTGCGCAGGCTCCCGCTCACGGTTCACTTCACGCGCCTGGACCACCGCGACGGCCTCGCATCTTATTTTCGGGAATACCTCCGCCTGACAATGGTTGCCAAAAAACCGGTACGGAACGACTATGCCTCCTGGCAAACCCGGAAATTTACCGAAGATTCGCTGGCATGGGAGACCAGTCCGCTGTATGGCTGGTGCAGCAAAAACAGGAAACCGAACGGCGAACCCTACAACCTGTATACGGATGGGCTGAAAGTGTACACAACACTTGATTCCCACATGCAGCAATACGCCGAAGAAGCCATGGTGGAGCACATGAGCGGAACGGTGCAGCCCAAATTTACCAAAGAAAAGGCAGGACGGAAATATGCGCCGTTCTCCAGCCTGCTGAAACAGGAAGAGATTGAGGACATCATGAAGCGAGCCGTCCATCTGAGCGACCGGTATCGCTCCCTGAAAAAAAGCGGCATGAACGATGCCGAAATAGAAAAGACGTTCGAGACACCTGTGGAGATGCGCGTGTTCAGCTGGAACGGCGTGGTTGATACGGTCATGACGCCGATGGACTCCATCCGTTACTATAAAGGTTTTCTGCGTACGGGCTTCATGGCGATGGATCCGCGTACCGGCCACGTGAAAGCTTATGTGGGTGGGATTGACTACAACAGTTTCAAGTATGACATGGTCACGCAGGGTCGCCGGCAGATCGGCTCGACCATGAAACCCTTTGTCTATTCGCTGGCGATGATCGAAGGCGTGAGTCCGTGCGACAAGATGATCCACGTCCAGCAAACCCTGACCGACGAAAACGGGAGACCGTGGATTCCCAAAAATGCCGGCGCAAAGATGGAGGGTGAAGAGGTGACGGTCCAGTGGGGCTTGCAGCAGTCGGACAACTGGGTGACGGCCTGGCTCATGAAAAGCCTCTCGCCCTATACGCTGGCCCGCCTGCTGTATTCCTTCGGCCTGCGGGGCGAGATCGACCCGGTCGTGTCGATGTGCCTGGGCACGCCGGACGTCTCGGTGAGCGAGATGGTAAGCGGATACACGACCTTCCCGAACCGGGGCGTGCGGATAGAGCCGCTGTATGTGACGCGGATTGAGGACGCAAAGGGAAAAACCGTTGCCGCGTTTACGCCGCAGGTCGTAGACGTGCTGACGGAAGAGGCCGCCTGCAAGATGCTGGGCATGCTGCGCGGCGTGATGGACGGCGGCACCGGTAGCCGGGTACGTTACCAGTATGGCCTCCGGGCGCCGATGGGCGGCAAGACGGGAACCACGCAGGAAAACTCCGACGGCTGGTTCATTGGCTTTACGCCCAGCCTGGTATCCGGCTGCTGGGTCGGCGGAGAAGAACGCTCCATCCACTTCGACAGGATGAGCGAAGGACAGGGAGCCAGCATGGCATTGCCGATTTATGCCCTGTTTATGAAGAAAGTGTATGCCGACAAGACGCTGGGATATTCGGACAGGGAGAATTTTGAAATCCCGGAAAAATATGCCCGTGCCTGCCCCCCGGTCAGGGAGCGAATCCCGGCCACGTTTACACTGGGTGACGACGACTTTTTCAATTGAGTAACAGGAAACAACTAACCCCGCGCAACCGTGTCGGGACATGACGAAAGACGTATGGAAACAGGAAAGATGAATACGCTGAAAGTGATCAAAACAGTCGATTTCGGCGTCTATCTGGACGGCGGAGAAGGACGGGAAATCCTGCTCCCGGCGCGTTACGTCCCCCAGGGATGCGGGGAGGGTGACGAAGTAGACGTTTTCATCTATCACGACAACGAAGGGCGACTGATTGCCACCACGCTCCGGCCGCTGGCGACGGTCGGCGAGTTCCAGTGGATGCAGGTGAAGGAGGTCTCCGCGGTGGGAGCCTTCCTGGAATGGGGGCTGATGAAAGACCTGCTGGTGCCCCGTCGCGAACAGAAAACGCCCATGCAGGAAGGCCGCCGGTATCTGGTTTATGTCTATCTGGATTTCGTGACGAAGCGAATTGTCGCCTCGGCACGCATCGACAGGTTTCTCGACAACGTGCCGCCGCCATACGAACGGAACCAGGAAGTAGACCTGATCGTGGCCGAATCCACGGAAATGGGTTACAAGGTCATTATCAATCATCAACACTGGGGGCTGGCGTATCATAACGAAGTGTTTCATTCCCTGGAAAAGGGCGAAAAGCGGAAAGGATACATCAGGGAAGTGCGCGAAGACGGGAAGATAGACGTCAGTCTGTATCCGCTGGGATACGGGAAGATAGACGGCATTGCACGTCGCGTACTGCAAACGCTGACGCGTAGCGGCGGTTTCCTGCCCGTGCACGACGGGAGCGATGCCGGCGAAATCCAGTCCCTCTTTGCCTGTAGCAAAAAGAGTTTCAAGAAAGCCGTCGGCGCCCTGTACAGGCAGCAGTTGATTTCGCTGGAGAAAGAAGGCATCCGGCTGACGGGCAGCGAATAGACAACGGATCACCCGTAAAACCCTGTGTTCACGGGACGAAGCACTTGATGACAGCTGCACGGCAAACCTGCGTTTCGGACAGATAACCTCATTTCCACCTCCTTTTAATAACAAAACAACCTCAGCGGCAGGCCAGGCATGAACCCTCCGGCAACACCTCATTACCTTATTCTTTACAGGAGGTAATGAGGTAATGAGGTCCGCCTGTATGAGCATCATCTGCCTGCTACGGAGGTTGTTTTGTTATTAAAAGGAGGTGGAAATGAGGTTATCTGTCCGACCCGCAGGTTTGCCGTGAGGCTGTCATCAAGCGCTCCGTCCCATGAACACATGGTTTTACCGGTGATCCCAGGCAACCGGCAGGGGCTACAGCAGTCCGAAATGGAGGAGCGCCTGTTCGATGCCGTTGTCATCGACCGGTGCAGTCGTGTAGTCGGCGGCCGCTTTCACGTGGTCGGCCGCATTACCCATCGCCACGCCGACAGCCGCGTGCCGGAGCATCGGGATGTCGTTGCCGCCGTCGCCGAAAGCCATGGTCTCGTCGAGGTCCAGGCCACAGTATTCCAGCATCCGGTCGATGCCGGTCTGCTTGCTCACACCGCGCACGTTCACGTCGGCAAACAGCGGCATCCAGCGGCTTGCCGTGCAGTGTGGCGTCACGTGCCGCTCCAGGTACTGCATTTTTTCATCATCCACATACGGACAAAACTGGAACACGTTTCTGCGGATTGTCTCCCGCGGGTCTTCCACACGCGGGAGCGAGACGTTGATATGCCGTGCCACCTCCCTGACCACGTCGTCCACATAGTTGACCGTAATGGCGTCTTCCGGCATAAAGGCGACCGGAAAAGGATCTTTCTCCAGGTGATGCACCAGCGCTTCCAGATCCTCCTGCGGAACGGGACATGCATAAATGACGTTCCTGCGACCGGCGTCGACACAGTAAGCGCCATTGTAAGTGATGTAGCCGTCGAACGGAATCCCGTCGAGCACGTCGATCATCGGCAGCATCCGTCCCGTTGCTACGAAGACCTTCACCCCGCCGGCTCGCAGGGCGTCGAGCGCGGCAAGCGTCGAGGGCGGAACGCGATGAGTCCTGAAACTGACCAGCGTCCCGTCTATATCGAAAAAAACAGCTTTTATCCGTTTCATCCGTTACTTTCCCTCCCTGTAGTCAAAAAACCTGATCAGTTTCCGACTGGTCGGAGGGGACTGTTTCTGAGCAATCAGTTCGGCCGGTTCGAAGATAATGTCCGGCGCCACGCGGATCTTTGAGCGGAACAGGTCTTTAATCTGCTTCACGAACGCCTCGCTGGTGTTGGCGCTGCCCACGCGGATGCTAATACTGTCCGTGCCGATCGTGTTCGTATACACTTCTACAATATAGTTCCTTATCTCCGGGATATTATCCAGCACGTCATACAGCGCCGGCGGGTAGAGCGTCGTTCCCTTGTACTTGATCATCTGCCCTTTGCGTCCCAGGACAGGTCCCAGCCGCAGCGAGTTGCGTCCGCAGGCGCAGGGTTCCTCGAAATGGAGGCAGAGGTCGCCCGTTTTGAAGCGAACCACCGGCATGCCTTCCACGCCCAGCGTGGTCACGGTGATTTCGCCCGGCTCGCCTTCGCGGACGGGCCGGTTGTGGTCGTCCAGGAACTCCACGACCGTCAAATCGGGTTTGTGATGTGCGCCGCACTGTTTTTCGCACTCCATGAAGGAGGACTGCATTTCGGTGGACGCATAGTTGGAATGGAGCGAAAGTTCCGGCCAGAGCGTGTGGATTTTCTCTCCCAGGATACTGTATCCGTGTGTGTTGGTGCGGAGGCTTTCCCCCACACAGACGGCCCTTTTCAGCGACGAATGGCGGTAGTCGATACCCCGTGCCGCGGCAAACTCAATCAGTTTCAGGATGAACGACGGCACACAGACGCACACGGTCGGGCAAATCCGGCGAATCAGGTTCCACTGCAACTCCGGGATTCCGTTGCCCGAACGGATGATGCCCGAACCAAACCGGAAACTGCCGAACAGGCTGGCCAGTCCCGCCATGAAACAGCGGTCGTTCGTGACCATCAGCTGCAAAATGTCGCGGCTGTCGCAACCGCAGATCTGGTATGAAAGATATTCGCTCAGCGCCAGCCGGTCCAGGTCGGAGCGGGTCAGCGCGAAGGTAACCGGTTCGCCCAGCGTGCCCGATGTCGTCACATAGTCCAGCACGTCCGCAGGCGGCACACAGAGAAATTCCCCGTTATGGAGTTGCAAATCCTGTTTGGTGGTCACTGGAATATGCCGCAAATCTTCCGGACCGCGGATTTTCGAAACGTCAATCTTTTCTTTTGCAAACAGCGCCTTGTAATAAGGCGACCGGGCAGCGACATATTCCAGTGTTTCCGAGAGTTTTTTCTCCTGAAAGGCGCTGATTCGGTCTTGTGGGAGATACGGGAGATCTTCACTTTTTATCATTGTATCCAATTAATTATCCTTGTTTCTTTTCCGTTGGCAAAGATACGAAATCTCTGCATAACCGAAGCAAATGGTGCTGTCGGCTAAGGGATGAGTTTTGGATATATGTGGGAAATAAACCCAACATGTCCATTAGACGCTTCCTCCGTCGTGTCCGGAAGAGGCCCTGCCGGTAAAAAACGGCCCGTCCCGGCCAGGGACGGAATGTGGTCGGAAGGGCCTTCTTTCGCGCAGGGTAAGACAGCGGATGGACACAGCCCCGGCATCTGTCCGCCGTGCCCCCTTTTTCGTCCACATTCCGTCCCAGCCGGGACGGGTGATTATGCTACAGGCCGTTTTCTACCAACATTCGTCCCTGGCCGGGACGGGCCGTTTTACCGGCAGGGCGTCTTCCGGACACGACAGGGGAAACATCTAATGGACTGTTGGGTTAATCACTTTAAGGCTTTCAATCTCGCTTTCTGTTACATCAATTTCGGCTTTGTCTAATCTAAAAGGGTTATACAGCAGTTCCGTGTGGAAACCGCCGTATAACCCTCAAAACGGATCTGCCCGAATGCGGCTATTTCATTGTATAGCGCTTCAGGCTGATCTTCGCACTGCTGGACGGTATGTCCGGGTTGGAGGAACCGGGGTTGACCGTGTTTACATAAATATATGCGCGATATTTGCCGTCCTGCGTTTCGACCCACATGCCGGCCTCGTTCCTTACGTTGATGGCATAGTTGGGCTTTCCGGCGAGATCGATTGCCGGGAAGTCCATGTCATCCACGTAGTGGCCATACTGGAGCCTTGACAGATGCCGGTCCCACAGATGGTACACTTTCCAGACGGGCGTACTGTTGTTTACGCCCGCAGGCAGCGTGACGCCGGGCAGATATTCGGCGCCGGCTGCCGGCGATACAAAGGAATGGGCAAAGGTGATGCCGGGAATGTCGCGATAGAGGTAAACCAGGTCGATCCGGTCGGCACGGGAGGCCGCTTCCGAAGCGCTGTACACCGCCATGTCGGCCACGGAGAGGTAACACTTCTCGCCGTCGGTCGCCACCAGGTCGAGCGCCACATCCACCATTGAAACCTCGTAGGGTCCCATCCGGTATGACGTCTCCTGACCGTTGGCGGCGCGGGCCGAGAAGGTAAATTCCACCTTCCGTCCCTTTGCTTCCGCCGGTATCCGGTAGCTGTACCGCAGCGAAGCGGCGCAGGTGTCGACAGTGAAGGTGACCTCCGAGGCCGTGCCCGAGGTGACACACGGGTTGCCGACCGTTTCAAACACGTCGCTGCCGCTGATGTCGGTATGGAAGGAGCGGTGTTCAAGCTGCGTTCCTTCGGCTCCGGCAATGGAGGCTTCGACTCTGGCCGAAACGATCCGGCCCGCTTCCGGCGGCAACGCCATGGCGTAGACAAATTCAATGTCCCATCCTGCCACATTGGGGCCAAGCGACCGTTTGATACAGTCGCTCGACAGGCTGGAGACGGTCGCGGGTGTCGGAATATCGTCGCTGTTGCAGGCTGTTGGCAGGGCCAGGGCCAGCGACAGCGCTATTGTTGCATGAAAAAATTTAAAGTGTCTCATCGCTGTTCTTTGTTAGTGATTCATACTGCGGTTTCTGAACGGTAATGTATACCGTGTAGGTTTTCCGTACCTTGCGGTTGCCCGATATGACCGTGTACTGCCGCGGCTGCGTCAGGTTGGAGAAATCGGTGAAGCCGGTGATTTTCGGTTCCAGTTTGGCGTCGGTGACGAGCGTAAACTGTGGCCACAGATTCGTCAGGTCGGTACCGTAAAACACTTCCACTTCAATCGTACAGGCCAGGGTGTCGACTGCGGCGCCCTTCGTCCTTACGGTCAGGAAATCGGAACCGAGCAGTTCAAAGCTGCTTACATAACACTGGTTCCGTTCCGTAATCAAGAGTCCGTCTTCGTCGATCGGATAGTCGAAACATCCGGTGAGCAGAAGCGACAGCAGGACAAATGACCCTGCGGCAAACCCTATTTTTCGCATAAAGCGTTTAGTTGAAAATTTCTTTTCCATATTATACATGTTTAATATCATAGAAACGGTGTATTTTGGGTCAGGTTCGGATTTCGCTCGCGCTCGGCCGTCGGAATGCGGAAGATATAGCACTGCTGGTATTCCCGTTCGCTCATGTTCTGGTAATACCGTTCCCAGGAGATATGCTCGTCGTGAGTACTCACACGCCAGACGCCGTTGTTGTCGTAGGGCGGACACCAGACGCGCTCAATAGCCCGCCAGCGGCGGATGTCGAATCCGCGCTGGCCCTCGGCCAGGAGTTCAATGATCCGTTCCTGCTCGATAGCCTCGAAGAAGGCTTCTTTCGAGGAAGTCCGGTCGGCATTGAGCGCCGGCAGGTTGCCACGGTGACGGATCCGGTTGAGCAGGTCGATGGCCAGACCGTCCGGGCCATTGTTCACTTCGTTGATCGCTTCGGCATACATCAGGTATACGTCCGCCAGGCGCATCACCGGAAAGTGATAGTTGCCCTCGCTGCGTCCCAGGCCGGGCGTGTTGCGGACAAACTTGCGGAAGACGTAGCCCGACGTCGTACCGTCGGTGTTGTAGGTGATCTGTCCGATGTTGTCTGCCGTAAACCCGGGGAAATCCGTATAGTTATCCGCCGTGATGATCGCGTTCCACGTCTTGTAGACGAACGGACACCAGCCGGTCGAAAGGCGCGAGGTGAAGGCGATACTGGTCTCGTAATCCCACTGGATGGTCGCTTTCATGCGGTAGTCGCGGTCGACATAGCTTTGGGGATTCAGGGCGGAATTGGGCGTCGTGTAGGCCACCTCTCTGCCGACTGCGTCGGGACTCATCGGGATGAGCGGTTCGCAGAACTCGCCGGTCTTGAGGGACTGGTAACGGTCGGCCACTTCAAAGCGGGGCGTGACCCAGACTTGCGAGCCTTCGTGATTGCGTCCCGCAAAGTCGCGCATCAGTTCCTCGCCCTGGTCGGTCGAAAGTCCGCCGTGGGTGAATACCATGATCAGTTCCGGGTCGCCGTTGGCTTCGGGCGTGAAGAGGTAATAGTAATTCGGCAGTTTCTCGGCCTTGCCCGGCTCGTCGCACTCGCCCGGATCGCCACCCCTGAAGAGCGTCAGTCCGTAGTTGTCGATCACCGCCCTGAAGTCGGCGGCGGCAGCGGCGTATGCGGCCGAAGCCTCCGTAGCGCTGGGCGTAAACGTATCCAGTTCCGGCCAGCCGAAGTGATTCCAGCAGGCCCAGTAGAGCTGCAGCTTGCCGCGGAAAGACAGTGCGGCCGGCTTGGCGGCGCGACCGATCTCCGAGGCCTTGACCGGCAGTTTCTCGAAGGCATACGTGAAATCGTCGTAGATGAACTGCTTCACCTCCGCAATGGGCGAACGCGCGATCGTCTCCACTTCCGAGTTGTCCGTCACAATGTTTTTGATCAGCGGCACGTCGCCCCACATGGAGATCAGCCTGAAATAGACCATGCCGCGCAGCAGGCGCGCCTCGCCGATAATGGTTTCGAGGCTGGCCCGCGCCGCAGGCGTCGAGGCATTGGGCAGCATCTTCTCCACGTTGTCGATCACGTAGTTGGCGCGGTGGACGCCGCCATAGAGATAGCGGTACATTTTGTCGAAACTGCCGCCGTAGCCGCCCCAGCCCGAGGGATTGAAATTGGCGCCGTTATAGGCAGCGCCAAGCCGCAGGTTGTTGCCGTCCGTACTTGTCCCGCGCACTTTCGTATAGTCGGCCAGTCCGTCCATATAATAGTCGCGGTCGAAAAGCGGGCGGATATCGGCGTAAGCGCCGTAAAGGGCATACGATGCATCGGCTTCCGTCTGCCAGAAGGCATCGCTGTCAAGTTCGGTAGTCGATTGCTGATTCAGCAGACTGTCGACGCATGAAACGGCGCACACCAGCCACAGGGCCAGGCAACATGCCGATAAAATTCTTTTTATATTTATTACTTTCATAAATCGTTCCATTTTATAATGATCAAAATCCGATATTAATACCCAGCGAATAGGATGAAATCAGCGGATTGCTCGCGACTACAATATTGCCGTCAGCATTTTTGGGCGCTGCTTCGGGGTCGATCCCGCTGAATTTGGTCAGCGTGGCGAGATTTTCACCGGAGAAATAGATGCGGCAAGTCTGTACGAATACGGGTCTCAGCCACTTCTGAGGCAAGGAATAGCCAATCTGCACGTTTTTAAGCCGCAGGTACGACATGTCGTCTTCCTTCAAGTAGCCGCCGGAATGTCCGGCGATCCACACCGGTCGCGACCATTCGGCATCGCGGTTGTCCCACTGCCAGCGGTTGTTCCACTCGTCCCATCCATTCGTGGAGCCGGTTGAAATTATCTTCCGTCCGGCCGCGCCCTGCAGCATGAAGGCGAAGTCAATGCCTTTCCATGCGGCGTTGCCGCGCAGGGCGAAGTTGGTCGTCGGCCGGTCGGTCTGGTAGGCGGGATAAGCCACCTTGTCTTCATCACTGATCCGTCCGTCGCCGTTCACGTCTATCTGGGAATAGTCGCCCGGCGCCAGGCCCTGCGTTCCCTGCGGCGGACGGCTGTAAACGTCGTTCCAGGTCTGTATCATGCCGGTCTGCTGAGCGGCATATAAAAAATGGTAGGGCATGTCTACGTAAGTTGTTCCCTTGTAGAGAAATTCATTCCACTCCTGAAGCTGTGTCCAGTTTTTCGAGAAGTTCCCGCTCAGCGAATAACTGAAATCGCCCTTCCGGTCGCGCCAGGTGAGGTTGACTTCGACGCCGCGGTTTCGGAGGTCGCCGATGTTTTTACGCGGCGCACTGTAGGCGCCCGTCAGGTGGAGCGACAAATCCGAGGGACGTATCATGTCGGTGGTCAGCCGGTCGTAGTAGTCCAGTTCCGTCGCCAGCCGGCCTTGCAGGAAGCCCAGGTCGAGACCGATATTGGTGACCCGTCCGACTTCCCACGTCAGGTCGCGGTTGATCATCTTCTTGTTGACAAATCCCTTCACAATACTGCTTCCCATCATGTAGTTGCTTGCCGCGAGGACTTCCCGCTGTTCGTAGATGTCGACGTCGTTATTACCCAGCGTACCGTAGGATGCACGCAGTTTGCCCTGATGCAGCCAGTTGCCGGCCAGTTTTTTGACAAAGTCTTCTTCCGAGAAACGCCAGCCCAGCGCCGCCGAGGGGAAATAGCCATACTGGTGTCCGGGCAGGAAACGGGAAGACCCGTCTGCACGGAAATTGACTTCCAGCAGATATTTGTCGTACGCGACGTAGTTCAGACGCCCGATGAAGGAACGCAGTCCTTCGGCGTCGGAATAGCCCTTCGTGCCCTGCACGTCGGTCAGCGCGGCATTTATTTCGTGCAGCGAGGAATGCAGACGGTTGTTGCGCGAGGTATACTGCTCGCGGTTGTACCAGAACTCTTCGCTGTAGCCGGCCATCAGGCTGAGGTCGTGACCGTCGGCGATTTTCAGGGTATAGTCCAGCCGTCCGTTCAAGTGGGTTTTGTATCCCGTCAGGGTCTCGTTCGTCACGCCCGCATCTTCGCCTATATAGGTTCTCGCTCCGTAGGCCCCCACCTGGAAGTTATACGCCCGGACCGGAATGTCGGCCGCATAGTCGAACTGGTTGTAATACTTCAGCGCATATTCCAGATGAGCCGACAGCCCCTTCACCGGCTTCCAGTCGAGGAACATGCTGCCGAGCGCCTCCTGGCGGTTCCGGTTGGTACGGCTGTTTTCCTTGAACGCATACGGATTGCCGACCTGCATGTCTTCACCATACGCCATCACGCCGCCGTAGTACCCTGTTTCGGGGTCGTAGGGCGTAACGCCGGCGTTTCCACCGGTACCGGTGTCATAAAAGACCTGCTTTGTCCAGTCGCCCGAGAAGCGAATGCCCACACTCAGGCTGTTCAGCAGCTGATAGTCGAAATTGAACCGCGCATTGTAGCGCGCATAATCGTTGTGGATTTGCAATCCTTTCTGATCCTGCACGCCGACCGATATGTAAAAGTTCGACTTTTCGTTGCTGCCGCTGGCCGACAGGTTATAGCTCTCTACCGAGCCATAGTCGCGCATCAGCCATTCCCACCAGTCGGTATTCGGATACTTCAGCGGATCAATCATGCTCAGCGCCATCCACTGGTCGACCGTTCCGATCTTGTACATGTAATCGGATTCCGACATGTTGGAGAAGAACGCACGCTGCTGCGACGTCAGGTAGCGCGAATAATCCGTCATCTGTTCAACCCTTTTGGTCGGATAGTCCGTCGAAACGTTAGCCGAAACGTTAAACGACACCCTGTCCGAGCCTTTCCCCGACTTGGTCGTAATCAGGATTACGCCGTTGGCCGCACGCGATCCGTAGATAGCGGCGGAGGCGGCATCCTTGAGGAGCGATATGTTTTCGATATCGTTCATGTTCAGGCGGCTGATGTTCACGTCAGGCATCCCGTCGACCACGACCAGCGGCGCGGAGTTGTTCACCGTACCCATACCCCGGATCATCAGCGTCACGTCTTCGCTTCCGGCCAAACTGTTGTTCTGGCTCACGGCCAGACCGGGCAGCAGGCCCTGCAATCCGTTGGCTGCATTGGTCAGCGAGCGGCTCGTCAGCGTTTCGTCCACCTTGATGGCAGATACGGCGCCGATGAGGTTCACCTTCTTCTGCGTTCCGTAACCGACTACGACCACCTCGTCAATCAGTTGGGAATCTTCGCCCAGCGTGACGTCGACGACGGTCCGGTTGCCCACCGTAACTGTCTGTACGGCAAAGCCGATATACGAAAATTCCAGTACGGCATTCCGGTCGGGAACGGTAATTATGTATTTCCCGTCGAAATCCGTAGCCACTCCGGTTGTTGTCCCCTTTACAAGAATATTCACACCCGGAAGCGGTTCGCCGGATTTATCCGTCACCGTGCCGGATATGGAAATACGCTCCTGTGCAAAGACCGAAAGTGAACAGACAACCACACACATGAAGAGTAAAACTCTTCGCAATGTTCTGTAATTTATTAATCCATGTTCCATAATTTAGAATAAAAATATTGTTTGTTGTTTTAGTTTATCATACGCCGACCTTCGCTTAAGTATCCGGCGTTTTCGCGCAAACAGCGTTTGTCGCGTTTCAAATTCATGCGCCGGCGTCTTCATATCAACGACCCGGCACTTTCGGGCAAACTGTGTTTGCCGCATCTCAAATTCATCTGCCGGCGTCTTCGTATCAACGACCCGGCGCTTTCGGGCAAAAAACCATGTGTTTGCCGCATTTCAAATAATCAGTAGTTCTACTCTTTTCCTATCCGTCCATAAACTGTAAATTTAAAGGGTTCAACACTCCGTTTTTTTCGAACTGTCAATGTAAAGGGTTCAACGATCCTTTTTTTTCGCGTTCAGTTCGGCTTGTATTCGTTCGATTTCCTGGCGGTGGCGTTCGATTTCCTGCATTTGAGCATCGAAGTCTTCGTGGTGCTGGCGGTCGAGGGTGGCGGCGAGGTCTTCGGTAGTGAGCGGCATGGAGAAAGTCGGTTCGTTGCCGAAGCGCGGTTCGTCGTCGATGTGGCGGAGGAAGGCGGCCTTGATGAGGTACTGCTGTCCGTGCGAACCTTTGGGCATCGGAATGTCGTTGTGCAGGCGGGTGCTCATTTGCCGGTACACTTCCGTTACGCCGTCGGCGGCGGTGATGACAATGAGGACCTGCCGCACGCCCGGAGGCCATCCGTGGGCCACCTGCGCGGCGTTTTCGCCGGCCGACTGATCGACCACGGCGCGGATAAAGTCCGCATTGATAACCGTCACCTTGACTTCGGCCAGGATGTCGGTGGCTTCCATGCGGCCGCGGCGTCCGCCGATTTCACCGGGGAGCAGGAAGCCGAGCAGATGCACGTCGTCGGCCGTGAGAATGCCGGCGGTGTACTGTCCGTAGGCCCATACCCTGACCTGGAGCAGGCAGAGTCCGACGGTGGAGGCGAGCAGGGTGTTGCGCTGGGTGCGGTCGGCCGGCGAGCCGGCGTTTGTGCGGCAGAGGCTGATCAGTTCCTGCAGCCGGTTGCGGTTGCCGGTGAGCTGTGTCAGCAGCTCGGGCGGCATGGCCCAGGTCTGCTGGTGCGCCTCGGCCATCCTGACCACATTGTCGATGTTGCTGAACCGGTCGTCGATGCTGTCGTGCCATCGCCGGACGCTGGCCAGCACGCTCTCCGGGATGTTGCTGCGTCCCGGCACGCCCGGCGCAAAGGCGAAGGCGAGTCCGCTGCCGGCTGCCGGAAACAGCCCGAAGTCCGAAAGGGCGGTTAATAACTCATTTGCCTGGTCAAAAATCGTGTTGGCCGGCAGGTTCATGATCTCAAATAAACTGTTCATAATGCTTGTAATTAAGGGATTAATATTATAGGGTTTTCGCTGTTCATGCGTATTTTCAAAACCGGCGCACGTGAGATGATTTTCATTTCACGTGAGATGATTCTTATATCACGTGAAATTACTTCTGTTTCACGTGAAGATGGTTTTATGTCACGTGAAGTTAAATCATCTTCACGTGATATGATTTCATTTTCACGTGAAAACGGTTTCATTTCACGTGAAGTCAGTTTCATTTCACGTGAGATGAAAACCGTCTCTCGTGAAACTGAAGTTATCTCTCGTGAAACGGTTTTAATCACATGTGAGGATTTTTCGCAATTTACTGTTTTCGCCGTCGGTGGACGGGAAGGCAGCGTAAAATGTCCGTATGGCATCTCCGGTATTCCCGGTTGACGGTTGACGGCAGACAGGCGCGTCTTCATTTGAGAGAGAAGGCTTTCCGGCGCGGCAACGGCGTTGCCTCTGTCAGCGGAACGTTTCTCCTGCAAGGTACGGAAACGGACAAAACAGGATGCCTCCGCCACCCTAACGCGGCGGAGATGAATGACTGTATGATTATAATTTGCTGGTTTATAGCAAGGTGATGGGGGGGGGGGGGGTGAAATGTACAG
>JAIRXI010000087.1 GCA_031268395.1 Tannerella sp.
GTTCCGGGTCTCGTCGTGACGCAGCGAAGCGGTAAACCCGGCGGAGATGGGGGCATAATCAGCGTTCGCGGAAAAACGACGCTGGGAAACAACGACGTCCTGGTGCTCGTCGACGGCATCGAATCGAACATCAATTCGATTGACCCGAAGAGCATCGAATCCATTTCCGTACTCAAAGATGCCGCATCCGCCGCCATATACGGCAATCGTGCAGCCAACGGGGTTATTCTCATTACCACAAGGCGCGCCGAAGACGGTGTCGCTTACATTACCTACAACGGATATGTAGCTCAGGGCAAACCGACAAACGTGCCGAGATATCTTGGCGCGGTCGATTTCATGAAGTATATTTCCATCGCCAAGCGCGCAGTAGGTATGACGCCCGAATATTCGGAAGAATACATCCGGGAGTATGAAGAAGGCATCGCCCGGAACGACCCGAATTATCCCGATGTGGACTGGTTTGACGCCACGACCACGAATAACGGCATCATCAACAGTCACTTTGTGACCGTCAGTCTGGGTACGAAAGAAGTCAAGTCGCTGGCGCAGATAGGCTACCTGTCCCAGAACGGCATTACCGAGAATACGAACTACAAACGGTATACGCTGCGCTCCAACACAGATTTCAAGGTGTCGGAAAAAATCGAAGTAAGGACCGATTTGGCTCTTGTCTATTCGGATGCCATGGAGCCGTCAAAGCTGGGGACAGGCTACAACTGGGTGGGAAGAATCCCGGCAAACCAGGCTGCTTATCTGGCGGACGGACGCTACGGCCCCGGCTGGCAGGGCATTAATCCGGTAGCCTACTATAAAGACGGCGGGGTCATTACCAACACGGCGCCGTCGGGCATTATCAACCTGGTTGCCAAATACAATCCCGTAAAGTTTCTGGAAGTCAAGGGACAGTATGCCGTTAACTATTGGGAGGGGCACGAGACAAGCTGGAACAAAAGAGTTCAGCTTTATCTCAATGACGGCACGCCCGACCCCCAGACCCAGAGCAAGTCGACACTGAATGAAAATACGAACAGAAGCATGCGGACGATGTTTAACGGCAATATAACGCTGAACCATTCGTTTAACGAAACGCACAATTTCAAACTCATGGCGGGTTATCAGCAGGAATCTTTCTGGAACAAATGGCACACGGGATACAGGGAAGAATTTCCTTTCCCCGACTATCCGGTATTGAACGCCGGCGGACAGGAGAATCAGAAATCAAGCGGGTCGGCCTCCGATTATGCCCTGCAGTCCCTGTTCGGCCGCTTAAACTACAATTTCAGGGAAAAATACCTGTTCGAGGCGAATTTGCGTTACGACGGTTCCTCCAGGTTTGCCGAAGGGCACCGGTGGGGTACGTTCCCGTCCGTATCGGCAGGCTGGAGAATCAGTGAGGAGGAGTTCTGGGCGGACCTTAAACCGGCGGTTAACAACCTGAAGTTAAGGGCCTCATACGGGCAGCTGGGTAATCAGAACACTTTGAACGGTTATTATCCGGCGCAGTCCGTCGTCAACCTGGGAACGAACTATATCTTTGACAAGGGCATTACTTCCGGCGCGGCAATCACCACCATGGCCAACAGCCTGATAAGCTGGGAAACAACCACGCTGACAAACGTGGGGCTGGACATTAACCTCTTCAACAAGCTGGAGATAAATGCCGATTATTATTACCGTTTGACAAATGACATTTTGCTCAACCTGAATATCCCGTTGATTATCGGTCTGTCGGCTCCGGCGCAGAACGCCGGAAAACTGGAAAACAGAGGCTGGGAAGTGGGAGCGGCCTATAAGGATAAATTCGGCGACTTTAATTTCAGCGCGATGTTCAATCTGTCCGACGTCAAGAACAAGGTGCTCGATTTGAAGGGAATCAATGAAACCGGCATCACGGTGAACAGGGAGGGCTATCCCATGTATTCTCTGTACGGATATGAGGCCGACGGATATATAAACCCCGAAGATTACGACATCGAGGGTAATTATCTGGGAGCCACTCAGATTGGCAACTTCGGGCCGGGCGACATAAAATATAAAGACCAGCTGACGGTTGATACCGACGGCGACGGAATACCCGATGCGGCCGACGGCGTTATAAATACTTCGGACTACGTGATTATGGGCAGCACCATTCCGCGGTACACCTTTGGCCTGAGCCTGTTTGGCGAGTACAAGGGGATTGACATAAATATCCTGTTCCAGGGAACGGGAGAAGCCGACGGCTACGTGTGGGGACACTCGATCGGTTCGTTCTTTGAGGGCGGTTCCATGCCGGAAATAGGCAAGGATTACTGGACGCCCGAAAACAGGAACGCGCAGTTCCCGAGGCTGGCGTTCAACAACAGCAACAACCAGCAGAACTCGTCGTTCTGGGTCAAGAACGCTGCTTATCTGCGCATGAAAAACCTTCAGCTCGGGTATACAATTCCCAAGACCTGGGCGTCCAAAGCGGGCATTTCCAACCTGAGGCTCTATGTAAGCACGGATAACCTGTTTACCATATCGCAATTCTGGAAATATTTTGATGTGGAATCGCCCGTACTGACGGGATATGGTAATTTCTACCCCATTATGCGTACGACGACTTTCGGCATTGATTTAAGGTTCTAACATAAAAAATATATCATTATGAAAAAGTTTATAATTTATCCGGCCATCCTGTTATTTGTGTTTGCATCGTGCAGCGACTTTCTGGAAAAAATCCCGCTGGATTCACCTTCCGACAAGAGTTTCCTGGCAAATGAAACGGAAATCGAAATGGCCGTTACGGGTTGTTACACCCCTCTGTGGACGGACTGGGAAGGGATGCCGTTCTTCCTCGCATTCGAGGAACTGTCCGACAACGGTTGGGACAGAAACACGAACGACCTGCAGAAACTGTCGCAGGGAGCCAACGACGCAAGGAGTTCTTTTGTCGAAAGCACATGGAGAACTTGCTATGGCGGTATCACCAGGTGTAATTATTTAATCAATAAGTTATCCGAAGTCGGCGGCGTGAGCGAAACGGTCATCAACCGGGCGCGGGCGGAAGCTCAGTTTCTACGGGCGTATTATTACGCTTACCTGATTGACCTCTACGGAGACGTTCCGCTTATACTGGAAACCGTCACGCTCGACGATGCCGAAATTCCACGCTCGCCGAAAGAAGACGTCCTGGCGCAGATTTTCAAGGATTACGACGATGCGGCTTCCGTTTTGGGGACGGCAAACATACCGACTTCCGGGCGGCCAACACGGCAAGCGGCTTTGGCGCTGAAAGCAAGAACTGCCCTTTACAACGAAAAATGGGATATCGCGATCGCCGCAGCTTCCGAAGTGATGAAACTGGAAGGCTCGGAGACCGGGCTGGACCCGAGTTTTTCCAATCTTTTCTCCTACGAAGGACAAGACTCGAAAGAAATCCTGTTTTCGATTCAGTATTTGTTCGGTTATAAAGTGCATCCGATATTCAGGCTGTTTGGATGCCGGAACGGAGGTGGTCATGCCAATAAGGTCCCGTCGTATCAGTTGGTCGATTCGTATGCGTGTACGGACGGGCTTCCTATCGACAAGTCGCCGCTGTACAATCCCGCCAAGCCCTGGGAGAACCGCGACCCGCGTCTGGCCTGGACTTTTGCGCTTCCCTCTTCCGGTTATGCCGACTGGACAAACGAGCCGGCATGCATTTTCCAGGGATTCCAGTTCGAAACGCACCGCGACAGCGTGAAATGTTTTAATTATCACACTGTCCCCGCCTCCTACGTCGACAACCAGGATGCATTGAACGCGTACGCCTCATTCAGCGGCATCAACTGGCGTAAATATGTGAGCGACCGGAATTATGGAGACACCGACAATTGCGACAACAATATCATCGTCATCCGTTATGCCGAAGTCCTGCTGATTTACGCCGAAGCCAAAGTGAAGTCCGGACAGGCAGACCAGTCGGTTTATGCCGCCCTCAACAAGATAAGGGCGCGTGCAGGAATGCCCGACATTGCCGAGACCGGCTCCAATGAGCTGTTTTATGCCATTGCAAGAGAACGTCGTCACGAACTGTCGGGCGAGGGTCAGAGGCTTTCCGACATCAGGCGGTGGAGGCTTGCGGAAAAGGTAATGAACGGCTATCTGCTGGGAAGAATGCAGAAATCCTATCCCTCCAAAGCCCCTATCATTGACGAATGGGGCACGCCCGATTACGACGCGGCGGGTATACCGATCGCCTCGGACGTAAACGACCCGAATACGTCGATGCGTACCGTCGACTTGAGGACGTTCAATCCCGGCAAGGATTACCTGTGGCCTGTCCCCTATATCGAACGGCAGACGAATCCCGCACTGACACAGAACCCCAACTGGGAATAGCATTAACCTGAACAACGGATAGCAGGCGGAAAAAACTGCCGCCTGCTATCCGTTCTGTTTGTCTTATATTATAATGTATGAAGAAATATCTTATCGCAGCATTTATTATAGGTATGCTCGTTTCCTGCGGGCAGGACGGTGCGGAACAGAAGGAAGTCGACATTTGCATTTACGGCGGGACGGCTTCGGGCGTTGTAGCCGCCTATTCCGCCCGCATGATGGGTAAGACCGTACTGCTTGTCGAGCCGGGTAAATACCTCGGCGGCATGACGACGGGCGGACTGGGACAGACCGACATCGGAAACAAATACGCAGTCACCGGTCTGGCGCGGCTCTTTTACCG
>JAIRXI010000111.1 GCA_031268395.1 Tannerella sp.
TGTACGTCTTTCCGTTCAGCTTGACGAAATAGAATCCTGCCGGAAGCGTGGTGCGGACCGTCTGGCCGGCCTCCACGGGCACGCTCTTCACCAGCGCTCCGGCCGGCGAGTAGATCAGCGCCTCGCCCGGAACGGAAGAGTTGATGTAGACATTGCCGTCCACCGCCCATACGCGCGTCAGTTCCACATATTCATTGCCGGTGCTCAGTTCCGTGCCGTTTACTCCGATAATCACCCTGATATTCTCGCGGATGGCCGGGATGCGTACCTGGTACGAGCCGTTCTCTTCGTCCTTTGTCACAAAGACCTCGTCGGTCGAGAACCGCCGCGTGGTCGATACCTCCGGCGTAAACTCTGCATACGGGCCTGTCAGCGTGATCGTAAACTGGAAGTCCGCGCCGCTCTTCACGTAATGCGTGCCGCCGCTCGGGTCGGTCACCGTAAATGCGTAGTTCGGCAGTTCCACTTCGCGCACCAGTTCATCCGCCTCCGATTCTTCGGGCATGTCGAATGACTACACGGTGCAGCAGCTTCCCGGTTCCCGGAACAGAATTTCGTGATCGAACCGTTCCAGATCAATGCCGGAGATCGGCGCCCAGGCGCTTTCCCACGTCACACCTCCGTTGAAACTGCGCAGCATGTCGGGCGAGCCGCTCTGGTTGTTGAAGTCCAGCAGGCCTGCGTACATCGTTGTCCGCGGGTAATATACCATCCGGCTCAGGTCGGGCGCGTTCCAGAACGAGAACCATTCCGATGTGTCGCTCGGCAGCGAAGGCGTCGAAATCACGATGGCCCCCTTCTGGCCTTCCAGTTCGTCCGGCACGCGGGCCGTCATGAAGAACAGTTCAAACTGATCCTCGTCGGCCGGGAGGACTACCGTCGTCGTACGGCCACCGCCCCACGAATAGAGGTATTTGTCCGCCAGACCCAGATACGAGACCGTCACCACGCGGTCGAAACCGGTCTTGGGCACGTAAGCCGCATATCTGTTCTCGCATCCCTGCGTCCACGGATCCCAAACGGTTACTTCGGGTCCACACTGCGGACAGAGGTCGGGATTTTCAATCTCTACCGCCGGCGCCGGCTTCACCGTTATCCGGGCCACCGGTTTTGTCTGTGGACAGTAGGAAGTGGTCACTTTCGCCGTATCGCCGAACATCAGCGCCAGGAAGTCGTAATTGACATTCACTTCCGTATTGTTATTCGGGATGTGAATCCTGAAGACGGCCGAATCGCCGGCCGCACTGACCGTAGTGGGTTCAACCGTGACGTCGCCCAGCGCAACGGGCAGTTTAACGCGCAGCGCATGTGCATCGGCTGCGTATTGCAGGTTTTTCCCGAGCAGCACCAGTTCCGCATCGCCTCCCAGGAAGCCCAGCGAATCCGGCATCGGACGTATGCCCAGGCCGGCATTGTCTTCCACCGCAGAGGCATCACAGTCAAGCTCTGCTATGCGCACGGAAAATTTGCCGATCGTTCGTAACATCTGAAGGTCGGCATTATTAACGATCGTGTCCCCGTTCAGAACCACCTCGTAATCCCCTTCCTCAAATCCGTCCGGCATACTGCCAGCGGAATTTATAAGAAACGTGTTATTCCCGTCCACACCTACATCTTCTAATACCCAGTCGGCAGGAATCGGAATGCCGTTTTTATAGATGTTGATAAAGTCCTGAATCGAGGAGATATTTAACGGATCCTGTACGTCCAGTCCAGTCCCGTAATCCGCACTCGCATTGTTGTAGCGCACCGAATCGAAGGCCGCTCCCGAACCGTTGGCCGTGATGCTAAACGTAAACGCTTCCAGCGGCTTCAGGAAGACGCTGTCTAACGGCAGGTCGTAGTCGAAATGGAAGGTCGCAAAAGGCGTTTCGGTATTCAGCGTCAGCGTCAGCGTATTGGACAATTCGGTTGTTGTGGCGTCGTGCCGTTCATACCCGCAGCTGTCCCACGCCGTGATCTGAATGACGGAGCCGCTCTCGAGCAGTGCGCCGTAGCCGACAGTATCGACCATAAAGGACCACTGCGTATTGTAATCCGTCCCCATATAATTCACGATACTGCCATAGGAAATCGAATCCAGCGACCCCGATACTAAACGGCCGTTGGTGATCACGAAATCGCTTTCCTGTACCCCTCTGACAGGCTCGTCAAACGTGACCATTACCCGGAATGGCGTCCCGTTGGTTACGTTCATGCCTGGCGGAACGGTTGTCAATACCGGCTTCTCCAGATAGTAACGCACCACCGACGCAAAAAACGGTATCGGAGAGAGCGATCCGGCCGGAATGTCCGAGGCATCGAACATCACCTGTCCTTCATAGTCGCCCGGCTCCAGGTTCGGTTTCAGCAGGGTCTGCACCGTGACGGAGGCGCCCTTGGGAAAGTATTTCCTGGCTACCCCGTCAATCGTCGTATCTTTCAGAGCCGGCGCTAGCGCCGCGGTTATGGCTAATGACAAAGAGTTGCCGCTCACATCGGTGAATGCGTCCGCCTTCAACTGGAACGTCAGGTCAAGCAGATCCTGGTTTCCGTCGTTCCTGATCACCAGCGTACTCGCTTTATTCAAGGCTTCCGTGTCGTCGTAACCGTATACCAGCGCCGAGGTGTCCGGAGCTACTACTACTGCGGGAATACACTCCAGCGTCGGTTTAAATCTCGGCGCCAGCAACTCCACCATGTTCTGCGAAAAAGTACTCCCCGAAGGAAACGTCACATCTCTTACAGGCGCATACTGATAGCCCTTGTCGTTCGTCTGGTCGGTAAAGAAGGTGACCTTTGTATTGAATACGGCCGCATTCTGCAGGATATACTTGTTGGAAAAATCATACGAATCGTTGGGAGCCGGATAGGTCCATAGTAAATCACCGTCCAGGCGATCCCGTCCTCCAAAAAAGGTACCAATATTGCCTCCTATCAAACGCGATCCTCCCTGATAGACATTTGTTTCTCCCAGGTATAGCCGCGCCGGATTGAACTGGGGCGCCAGCGAATCAATGGTCCTCTTTATCCGGGGATTCTGACTCAAGTCCAGATACATGGTCGTTGCTGCGAAGTCTTCCGTATACACCGTAAAATGGGAACCGGCTTCCGGGTCTCCGATATAGGCGATATCCCTTGCTCCTGCCAGACCAACATAAGGGGGTGTTGGAGTTGTCTGTCGTGTAACGGCCCGTACCGACGCCGGAGGGATGGCTATGATCATACTCGCGCCACCCACGTATGGAATGACGCCGTGGCCGGTAGGACATCCGCTGCCTATGCCGGCGCCATGCGAGCCGGATATGGCCGATACAATGCCGCCGTAAATCATGATGATGCCATTGTAATAGCAGCCGGTATTCCGGTGAGGCCCACCAATGCCGGCGGCATGATCTCCTCCGATGGCTATAATCGTACCGCTGGTAATAGTCACATTTCCTCCAGATGAATAATTTTGACCCCCATAAGTAGGTATTGGTCCCGGAGGCATAACTATAACCTCCGGAGAACCTTTGTGATAAACATTCGTACGCCCCTGATACGTAGTCGGTCCTCCGATTGCAGCGCCGGTACTGCTGCCCGCCGGATTTCCGGTGAACGTTCTTGTCGTCGAATTATAAGTAACGGTAGGCGAAGCAGTTTTCCTTACTTCCAATGTCCCGGCGTCATTGACCTCATCCGTCGGACGCACCAAAGGTTGCTCCAGGTGGGATTTGATATTAATTTGAGCGCCCAGATCCACCTGTAGCACGGCACAAACCGTCGCCGTGTTCTGCAGAAAATTGTTTCCCTCCAAAATAATATCTACAATGGTGACGGGGTTGGCGACCACAGCGTCATTAATTACTGCACTCGTGTAATCCGCCCATGTGTTGCCATTGACACCCTGAATCCGGATAGGCGGTTGATTGGTTCCAGTCGTCGTGATATTACAACCTTTCAGATAGATGGAACCCCTAAATCCTTGCGTTACATTGATCCTGTTTGTCGCCGCACTGGTTCCACTAAAATAATAGGTCACATTCTGAGGCGTAGCAGGAATCACATATTCTCCCATACCACTTACATTAATAGGAGTATCATACGTTCCCTGTGCCTCTGCTTTCTGGTTTCCGAGGCAGAGCGCTGCGAAGATCGCCAGCAGACCGGCGATATGGCGGAGTCGTTTCCGGAGACGCCCTGCAGGCGTCCCGGAAAGATTCGTCCGCTGACAGATTGCCGCGGGCGCGCTGTGCGTCGAACGTGCGGCAAGACTGAAATATTGAATCCTTGATTTCATATATTCATTTGTTTTATTAGTTATTCTGATTGGTTTGAATTAAAATCCGCCGACCTTGAAGGAGCGTCCGTCGAGTCTGACCACAAAGAATCCGGGAGGCAGGGCGGCACGGACGGTCTGTCCGGCAGCCACGTCCACGCTTTTCAGCAGGGTGCCCGCCGGGGTGTACACTTCGGCGCGTCCGTTGGCGACGGCGGTGATGTACAGCTGTCCGTCGGAAGCCCAGACCCGGGTTGTTTCAACGTTTCCGTTGCCCGTCAGCAGATCGCCGGCCTGCAGCACGACGTGTACCGGTTCGCGCACGGCGCGCAGCCGGACGGTGAAACTTCCGTCGTCGTCGGCTTCAACGATCACGCCCACGGAATCGGGCACATGCTGCCGGTCGGTGGTGACATGCGGTTTGCGGTCGGCCAGCGGCCCGGTCATAGAGACCCGGAACTCGAAGTCGGCTCCGCTGAAGACGGAGTATTCGCTGCCGCCCGGTGTGACGACGATATTCGCCGCCGCCGAGAGCGAAATCGAGCGCCTGACGGTGGGGCTGATGCTCACGTCGAGCGGGATGGCCAGATCGCTGCACCCGTCGGGTTCGCGCAGGAGGATTTCTCCGCCGGCGTCCGCGAGTTCGAGGTCGGTAGCTGGCGCCCAGGCGTTGCTCCAGTGCTGTCCGGCGTCGAAGCTGCGGCGCAGGGCGGGCGATCCGCCCTTGATCAGTTTGAAGTAGCCGGGATAGCGCGTGGTGGCCGGGATAAAGACGACATCTTCCACGCGGGGCCGGTTATAGAGTTTGATCCAGTAGGTGACGGGCAGCGCCAGGGGATCGGTGATGGTGATAGCCACCGAATCGCCTTCCTGCTCTTCGGGCACGGCCAGTATGCGGAAGGCGAACTCGACGCCGGTCTGTCCGCTTCCGGCCGGCAGGTTCACCGTCGATACGGGACTGCCGCCGTCCGGAGCCGTCAGGTAACCCGTCAGTCCGGAGTACGTAACTGTGAGTGTCCGGGCCGCCGCCGTGAGCATATAGTCCACGGCAAAGGCCTGTTCGCAGCCTTCGTACCAGCTGGTCGAGAGCTGTACCGAGAACTGGGCGACGGTCTGAGCGAGGAGGAACTTGCCTGCATTGTTACCCACGCGGCCGGATTTCAGGACGACCTCGTAGTCGCCCCGTCCGAAGAGGCCGTTAACCGTGATGCGCGTGCCGCTGACGTCGATTGTCCAGTCCGTATACAGGACGCCGTTGCGCCATATTTCAAACGCATTGCGTATACTGGTCCCGTTTGCGGGCGCGTTGTCGACATAGATGTCTCCGGCGCCTGCTCCCGTTCCGTTGGGAATCACGTCGAAATAGAACGATCCCGGATCCGAGATGTAGGCCGTCCCGATCAGCGGGAGGGGATACACGATGGCGGGCTGGTCGTACTGATAGGTCACCCTGACCGTATCGGATTCCGCGTAGGTGCTGGCGTTCTGTTCGCTCAGCGCGGCGCCGGTGCGGATGTATGTCTCAATCAGCGCGCCGCTGGCCAGTGAAGAGGCGGGCGTCACGTTGAAAGTCCAGACGGTTGCGAACGGCGTGACGCCGATAAGGAACGGAGAGACCGGGACGGGGGGACTGACGGTTCCGCTGCCCCCTATAACGTCGATTTGCGACGATTGCAGGCCGGATACCGGGACGTCGAAGGTGGCCGTTACGCCGAACGGATCGGAACCCACGACCGTTACCGGCGGCGTAAGCGTCAGGTGCGGCGGATGGAGCACATGGGACACGTGCAGCGTATAGGTCTCCGTATCGGTAGCTCCGTTACTCGCGGCCACCGTAAAGGTATAATTTCCGTTCCCTCCGAAAGCGGGCGAAGTGGAGGTGGGCGTACCGCTGATAAGGCCTGTCGAGGGGTTGATGGCAAGACCGCCCGGCAGGGTGCCGCTCTGTACCACGAAGTTCGGCGCCGGTTCTCCGTATGCCTCTACCTGGAACTGATAGGGTATGGTTGCATACGCGTCCGGTGGTGTCGCAGGGACAATGATGGGCGGCACCGGTGCGTCGGCGACGAGTTTCACCTTG
>JAIRXI010000169.1 GCA_031268395.1 Tannerella sp.
CCAGACGAAGCAGTCGGGAAACGGCAGGTCTGCTTCCGTGTCGAACAGTCCATAGACGGCTGATCCCGATCCGGACATGGCCGCATAGACCGCTCCCCCGGCATACATCCGTTCCCTGATCCGGCCGATCGCCGGGTGACGGCGACATGCATCGGCTTCAAAGTCGTTCGTCAGCGTGCGTTTCCATTCGGAGACGGGTTGCGAGACCGCCTCCTTCAGCGAGACCGGCGGGATGGCGGGTGTTATCCGCGCATACGCTTCTCCGGTGGAGACGGCGATGTCCGGCTTGACGATCCGGAGCGTGTATCCTTTCAGGGAAAGGTCGACGGGTTCGAACACGTTTCCCGTGCCGGACGCAAGCAGCGGCCGGTTGCGGATGAAAAAGGGGCAGTCAGCGCCCAGCATGGCCGCCAGCGTTTCCAGTTCCGTATCGGAGAGGCGGAGTGCGGCGCAGTCGTTGAGCAGTTTCAGCATGAAGGCGGCATCGGCAGAACCGCCTCCCAGTCCGGCCCCGTCGGGGATGCATTTCCGCAGGCAGATCTCCAGCGGCGGGATGGCGTGCCGTTGTTCGAGCAGTTTCAGCGCTTTCCATACGAGGTTGTCTTCCGTGGCGACGTTCAGCGGCAAACCGGAGGCGTGGAAGGTAAACTGCGCTGCCGGCACGGCCTCCAGCGCATCCCGCAGAGGCACGGGGTAGAAGACCGTTTCTATTTCGTGGAAACCATCGTCGCGCCTGCGCAGCACGTGGAGGCCGATGTTGATTTTTGCATTGGGGAAACAAAGCATCTCCGGAAGGTCGGGTACGGGACGGGGTTGAATGTTCAGCGGGCTTTGTCGCGGCGTCCCGGATGCCCTTTCCCGGAAGAGGGGCGCCCGGACCTGGCGCGAGCGTTTGTGCCGCCGCCTGTCCGCATCCCGCCCCGTCCGCGCAGCGAGCGGTATCTGTCCGGTTCGTAGGCCGGCGCCTGGCCCAGCGAGGGGTCTACCGGTATCTTGTAAATCGTTTTGCCCAGGAATTGCTCGATCTCCCTGAATTTGTACTGTTCCCTGATGTCCACAAAGGTAATGGCCAGCCCTTCGCCGTGGGTTCCGCGGGCGGTGCGGCCGATGCGGTGGACATAGTCTTCCGGGTCGTTGGGGATATCGAAGTTTATGATCAGGCTGATGTCGATGATGTCGATGCCGCGCGCCACGACGTCGGTCGCCACCAGTATATCGATGTTCCGGTTCTTGAAGTCCTTCATCACCTGGTCGCGCACCGGCTGTTCCAGGTCGGAATGCATGGCCTGCACATTGAAGCCGTAGCGTTTAAGGACGATGTCGAGTTCCTTCACTTTCATCTTGGAAGAAGAGAAAATGATGACGCGCTGCGGACGGCTTTCTTCAAACAGGTGCTTGAGGATCGGGAGTTTCTGCGCTTCATGGCAGATATAGGCCGACTGGATGATCGTTTCGGGCGGACGGGCAATGGCGACCTTGATCTCTTCCGGCTGCTTGAGGATGGTTTGCGCCAGCGTGCGTATTTTGGGGGGCATGGTGGCGGAGAACATGATGACCTGGCAGGTGGGCGGAAGTTTCCGGTATATCTGCATGATGTCGTCGTAGAAGCCCATGTCGAGCATGCGGTCGGCCTCGTCGAGGACGAAGAACGAAACGCGCGAGAGGTCGACGCTCTCCATGTTCAGGTGACTGATCAGCCGTCCGGGAGTGGCCACCACGATGTCGGCGCCCAGTTGCAGTCCACGTTCCTGCCGGGCATAGGCAATGCCGTCCGTCCCTCCGTAGACGGCAACGGTCGAAACGGGCACGTAGTAGGAGAATCCTTCGATTTGCTGGTCGATCTGCTGCGCCAGTTCGCGCGTGGGCGCCATGATCACCGCGTTGATGGCATCCTGCGGATAGCTGTCTTTCGATAATCTGTTAATAATGGGCAGGACGTATGCCGCTGTCTTGCCCGTCCCGGTCTGCGCATAGCCGATGATGTCCTTCCCCTCCAGGATATGCGGAATGGAGAGTTCCTGAATGGGCGTCGCTTCCTCAAAATTCATCGCATACAAACCGTCCAGTATTTCTTTCTCAAGATTTAATTCTTCAAATGTCATGAATAGGTAAAATTACTATATCAAGTTGTCTATTTTCCCGGCAAAAGTACATAATTATTTCGCGGGAACGTAATTTATGGTCGCTCTATTTTTTTGACGGCGACCCGGCGACGCAAAACATACAGACTGAAACGGTTTATGCTGCATCGCCGGACCGTATCCGGCGATCTTTTCGGCGCCGGCGCCGGGCGGCTCAATTCCTGAATACCAGCCTGTCTTCTTCCGCGTCGACGACGACCGGACGGCTGCGGTCGACGGTTGCGCCGAGGATTTGCTTCGACAGGTCGTTCAATACCAGATGCTGGATCACCCGCTTCACCGGTCGCGCGCCGAACTGCGGATCGTATCCTTTCGCGGCGATCAGCGCGGCGGCCGCGCCGGTAAACGTCAGCGCAAGCCCGTTCTTTTCCATCATCCGGCGGATATGATCCAGCTGCAGGTCGACAATCCTGCGGATCTCGTGCTCGTCCAGCGGCATGAACATGATGATTTCGTCGATACGGTTCAGAAATTCCGGCCGAATCGTCTTTTCGAGCAGGTCAAGCACCTGGCGGTGCGTATGTTCAATGAGCTGTGCGCGGTTGGCAGGCGTGATTTGCTCGAAGTTTTCCCGGATCAGCCCCGAACCCATGTTACTGGTCATGATGATGATCGTGTTTTTGAAATTCACCGTGCGCCCCTTGTTGTCGGTCAGGCGTCCGTCGTCCAGCACCTGCAGCAGGATGTTGAAAACATCCGGGTGCGCCTTTTCGATCTCGTCGAACAGGACGACGGAATACGGTTTGTGGCGGATGGCTTCGGTCAGCTGGCCGCCTTCGTCATACCCGATGTAGCCGGGAGGCGCTCCCACCAGCCGGCTGGCGCTGAACTTCTCCTGATATTCGCTCATGTCGATGCGCGTCATCATGTTTTCGTCGTCGAAAAGGAACTCGGCCAGCGCTTTGGCCAGTTCCGTTTTCCCCACGCCCGTTGTGCCGAGGAAAATAAACGAGCCGACCGGCCGTTTCGGATCCTGCAGCCCGGCGCGGCTGCGGCGGATGGCATCGGCAATCGCGCGGATGGCCTCCTCCTGCCCGACCACCCGCCTGTGCAGCTCGTCTTCGAGGTGGAGCAGTTTCTCGCGTTCGCTCTGCACCATCCTGTGGACCGGGATGCCCGTCCAGCGCGACACGACGTCGGCGATGTCTTCGCTGTCCACCTCCTCCTTGATCATGGCCGCCCCGCCCTGCATGGCGCCCAGTTTCTCCTGCGTGGCGGCAATCCGGCTTTCCATCTCCTTGATCTTTCCGTAGCGTATCTCGGCCACTTTCCCGTAATCCCCTTCGCGTTCGGCCCTGTCGGCCTCAAATTTCAAATCTTCGATGTTGATTTTACACTGCTGTATGTCATTGATCAGGTCCTTTTCGTTCTGCCACTGGGCCTTTTGTTTCTGTTCGTCTTCCTTCAGGTCGGCAATCTCCCTGCCCAGCTGTTGCAGTTTCGGTTCGTCGTTTTCACGCCTGATCGCCTCGCGCTCGATTTCCAGCTGCTTGATGCGGCGCGAGACTTCGTCCAGCGCTTCCGGTACGGAATCGACCTGAATCCGCAGCCGGGCTGCCGCCTCATCCATCAGGTCGATGGCCTTGTCGGGCAGGAAACGGTCGGTGATGTAGCGCGTCGACAGCTGTACGGCGGCAATGAGGGCGTCGTCCCGGATGCGCACCTTGTGATGATTTTCATACTTCTCCTTCAGTCCCCGCAGGATAGAGACCGTGTCGGCCTCGTCGGGTTCATCCACAAACACGGTCTGGAAACGGCGTTCCAGCGCCTTGTCCTTCTCGAAATACTTCTGATATTCATCCAGCGTCGTGGCTCCGATGGCGCGCAGTTCGCCCCGCGCCAGCGCCGGTTTCAGGATATTGGCCGCATCCATCGCCCCTTCGCTTTTGCCCGCGCCGACAAGCGTATGGATTTCGTCGATAAAAAGGATAATCTCCCCGTTCGACCGGGTCACTTCATTGACGACCGCCTTCAGGCGCTCCTCAAATTCACCCTTGTATTTCGCCCCGGCAATCAGGGCGCCCATATCCAGCGAAAACAGCTGCCTGCTTTTCAGGTTTTCAGGGACATCGCCCCGTATGATCCGGTGCGCCAGTCCTTCGGCAATCGCCGTCTTTCCCACGCCCGGTTCGCCGATCAGGATGGGATTGTTTTTTGTCCGGCGGCTCAGGATCTGGAGCACGCGGCGGATCTCGTCGTCCCGCCCGATCACCGGGTCCAGCTTGCCCGAACGGGCGCGCTCGTTCAGGTTGATGGCATATTTGCCGAGCGCGTCATACGTGTCTTCTGCCGACGGACTGGTGACCTTGCTCCCCTGCCGCAGTTCCTCGACAGCCAGCCGCAGTTCCTTTTCCGTCAGGCCGGCATCGTGCAGCAGCCGGGCGGCTTCGCACGGTTCCGTCAGCAGGGCCAGCAGCAAGTGTTCGATAGACACGTACCGGTCGCCCATCTTTTCGCCGCACTCGATCGCCTTTTGCAGCACCGCGTTCGTTTCGCGGCTCAGGTAAGGCTCCCCGCCCGACACTTTCGGATAACGCGCGATCCGGGCCTCCAGCGTTTTCTCCAGCGTCTGGAGGTTTGCGCCCAGTTTCCGGAAGAGGAAACGCACCACGCTGTCGCCTGTCATAATAACCGCTTTCAGCAAATGAGGCGTCTCCATACACTGCCGGCCGCTGTCCGCAACCAGCCGGACGGCCTGCTGGACGGCCTCCTGCGACTTGACTGTAAAATTGTTCATATTCATATAGCTAACTCCTTTCTTTTTTCCATAAGATTTATTTTCTGCCGAAACCGTCTGCAAAAACAACGCCAAAACGAAATACTGACATTTTGGCATTCTATTAGACTTCAGGAGTTGAAAATTGGAAGTTGAAAATTATAAACCCAACATGTCCATTAGCGCACGACTTGCCCCGATTTTCGGACAGGCAAATGCCATTTCCCCCGGCGCCGCAAGGCATCCACTCCGTGTTCTTTTCCTTTTCGTTTAAACACGGAGGACACGGAGATACGGAGGGAATGGTGAATCACTCGCTCTGAGTCCTTTGTGCCCTCCGTGTTTGGATGAATAAAGAGAAGAAAGGGCAGGGAAAATGCGTAATGGGCATGTTGGGTTTATTATTTTCAACTTTCAACAGGGGAAGTGTCTAATGGACATTTCGGGTTTATTAATGGAGTCCGGCGTATTTGCCAGACCGGCCTTTTACTGTTAACCTGAGTTTTGGATAAGCAAACTTCATAATGAAGCGCCCCTCAGACGCGGACTTGCAGTCCGTGCCTGTCAATCCCGGAGTAACGAATAATATGGTTGTTTTTAGACAGCGCCTAAGGCTGACTGTCCGCGTGAAGAATTTGCTCAATCGCCTCTTTGCTCAGCCCGGTAATGAGCTGAATTTGCTCCCGCGAAAATCCATTGCGGCTGCAGGTAATGACGACTTCCGCCTTGCCTTTCGCTTTGCCGATGGCTTCGCCTTCCGCCCGTCCTTCTGCCTTGCCTTTCGCTATGCCAATGGCTTCACCTTTCTCCATGCCGACGGCTTCGCCTTTAGCCAGGGCGTCGACATAGAAGGTGCGTTCGACCAGGATCGCGTCCCGATATTTTTCATACGCATCCAGTTGAATCTTCGTGTACGAATTGCGTTCCAGGTACTGCACCGCGTCGCGCACGACCTCGTTGTCCAGCAGTTCCTGCGGCACTTCGGTCGAGGCGTTCCTGATTTGCGTCAGGAACGTCAGCCACAGGTCGTACAGCTTCCT
>JAIRXI010000208.1 GCA_031268395.1 Tannerella sp.
CTTTCGGTCAGCCTGATCTGTGAAGGCCGGTCTGCCGGCAGGAGAACGGTTGCCGAGGTGTTGGCCGGGAGCGACACTTCATAGCTGTACTGTCCGTCGTCCTGACGCTCCCAGCCGGAGGTGATCCGTCCGGGCAGCATTTGTAGCGAGGCTCTCGCCATCCGGAGACCGGCGGGCATGCAGGGCTGCAGGAAGACATGCCTGTATCCGTTCGTCGTCTCGCTTTCCAGCGGCGAACGGATGCCTGCCAGATAGCGGTAGAAGTATTCCGTGACGGAGCCGAACATCTGATGATTGTGCGAGTCTTTTCCTTCCCAGCTTTCCAGCAGGGTGGTGGCGTTGTTGTTGATCCAGTATCCGAAACCCGGATAGGTTTCCTGCGTGGCGACTGCGTAGGCGAGGTCGTGGTAGCCTCCGGCGGTGAGTACGGGCCAGAGGTATTTCGTCCCGATGATGCCGGTGTTCAGGTGGCTGTCCCGTCGCCGGAGATCGTCGACAATCGTGTTCATGACGCCTTCGCGATATTTTTCCGGCGCCAGCTTGCCGGTCAGTGCGAGCAGCTGGTAGGTCTGGTAGGTGGAATCGGTGCCGTAGAGCAGCGTTTCTTCGGAGAAGAAATTCCGGTTAAAGGCCTGCCTGACGGTATCGCTGAGCGCGCGGTACTGCTGTGCGTCGTCCGGATGGCCGAGCGCCGCTGCAATCTGCGACATCAGGAGGGCGTCGTAATAATAATAAAAGGTGTTGACTACGGGATGGTTCGGGCAGTCGGACTGTCCCGGGGCGCACCATTCGCCCAGCGAATACCAGTATCCGTCGAAATAGTCGATGATATAGGGTTCTTCCGGGCGGGCGTCGGTACGGGCCAGGTTTCTTAAATAGTCCAGGTAGCGTTTCATGTAGGGATAATGATCTTCCAGTATCCGCGCATCGTCGTAATAGTGATACATCCACCAGGGGATCAGGATGTATGCGCTGCCCCATGCGACGCCTCCGCCCATTCCGCCGACGATGGGCGGGGCGGTGTTGGGAATCCGTCCGCCGGGTTCCTGGGCGTCGCGCATGTCGTTGAGCCACTTGTAATAGAAGGGGGCCATCTGGAAGTCGTGCATGGCTGCTTCGGCGATCACCTGCCCGTCGCCGGTATAGGCGCCCTTTTCGCGATGCGGGCAGTCGGTCGGATAGCCAACGGTGTTGCTTTTCTGCGCCCACAGGCCGGCTTCGTGAATCCGGTTGAGCAGGGAGTCGGAGGAGGTCCATTCGCCGTTGCGGTCGAGGGCGGAACGGAGGACGCGCCCTTCGATCTTCAGGTCTGCCAGGTCCTGGCCGTCGGAAACGGCCACTTCCACGTAGCGGAAGCCGGTGTAGAAGAAATGCGGTTCCCAGGTTTCCCTTTCACCGCCTTTCAGGGTATAGTCCGTCCATACGCGGGCGTGGTAAGCGAACTTTTCGCTCAGGGTGTCGCCCGGTTCCAGTTTTTTTGCGAAGAGGGCGTCATTCAGCGTTTCGGCTCCGCGAATCCGGAGGGTTTGCCCGGCGGTTCCCTGCACTTCGATGCGCCACCAGCCCGCGATGTTCTGTCCGAGGTCGAACAGGTAGACGCCGCTGGCCGGACGTGTGACGGCCACGGGCGTGAGTGTTTCCGTGACTTCGATCGGCACGGACTGCCATCCGGGGCTTCCTCCCGGCCCCGGCACCGTTGCCGCCCTGCGCCATCCGGCATCGTCGAATCCGGCGGAGGCCCATCCCGCCGTTTCCAGGCGGGCGTCGCAGTCTTCGCCGCCATAGATGCTGTTGAAGGTGACCGGGCCGAAGGTGTATTTCCACTGTTCGCCGGACAGGGGCTGCGTCTCGCTGCCGTCTTCGTAGATGATGTTAAGCTGTGCCGAGAAGCAGGGATTGCCGGGAGCGGATCCGCCCCAGCCATAGCGTCCGTCGGTTTTGCGGATGTTGTAGGCGCCGTTGCCCAGCATGACGCCCAGCGCATTTTCTCCTTTCCGGAGCAGCGCCGTCACGTCGTGGATGGAATACAGGAATGTCTTGCGGCTGTCGGTAATGGCGGGGTGGAGCCTGTCGTTTCCCACTTTCTGCCCGTTCAGGTAAAGTTCGTAAAAGCCGGCTGCCGTGATCCAGGCGTATGCTTCCCGGACTTTTTTCGTTACGTCAAAGGTGTTTCTCAGCAGCGGACTTGCTTCTGCCAGTTCTTCTTCCGTGCCGATCCACGGCGCCGTCCATTCGTCCCCTCCGAGCAGTCCCGTGTGGAAAAAGGCCGGTTCGCTCCAGACCGTTCTGTCGTTGACGGCGGAGCATACGCGCCAGTAATAGGAGCGGTTGCTGCGGAGGGCTTCGCCTTCGAAGGCGACCTGAATGGTATTGCCCGATTCCTGCAGGCCCGAATCCCAGCAGTTGCCGCGTCTGTTCCGCACGTCCGCGAGGTTGTCGCTTACGATGATCCGGTAAGCCGTCTGATAAACGCCCCGTTCTTCCGCCGCAAGGCTCCACGAGAAACGGGGGGAGGAGACCTCTATCCCGACCGGCCGGGTCTGATATTCACAACGCATATCCCCGACAGAGAGGGTAGGGGAGGTGCAGGCGCCCAGCAGGCTGATGCAGACAGCCAGCAGGCCCGCGGCCCGTCTGCCGAAATGTTTTTTCCTGTTCATGAGGTTATTCTCTATAAATAAATAATGATGCATATATGTTTCGACTGCTGTCGACTGTTACTGTAATACGATTCTGTTTATGTCCGTTCGCTTCCCGAGCGCCCAAATATACGAACAATTTTCAGAACGGAGACCATTCGGGTGTATGGGGGTGTATTTCAACATGTCGTTTTCATACCTGTGTCTGCTATTGCAGGACAGCGCGCCGTGCACCGTCATTGCGACTGCGAGGCACGAAGCAGGAAGCAATCGCCGATACACGCAGGGATTGCTTCGTTCGTCGCAATGACGGCGCACGACATGTTGAAATGCACCCGTGTATTGGGGTGTGTTGGGTTGCCTCGGCTCGGCGTAGCGTCCCGCTACGTCGTGTTAAAAGCAAGGCTCCCGCCTTGCGCCGATCCCGCGTATAAATATGTTGTTCGGATGGTGTTTCGTGCAGTGCATGGTTGCGGGGCAAGGC
>JAIRXI010000383.1 GCA_031268395.1 Tannerella sp.
AAATCTCTACAGGAAGACCTCGAAAATCTGTTAATACAAATAAGCCGGCAACTAATCCCAAAACGGACTAAAAAAAGACATTTCTCCAGGATTACTAAAAAAGGAAAATATCAAAAATATAAATAATATATATGCTATGTTAGTGACATTGCGGCTGGGACGGGTGATTATGCTGCGTGCCGTTTTCTACCAACATTCCGTCCCTGCCGGGACGGGCCATATTGCGTTGCGGGCCGTTTTTACCGGCAGGCCCTCTTCCGGACACGACAGGAAGTGTCTAATGGACATGTTGGGATGATTTGCACTTTAGTGAGAAAGGCAAAATCAATTCCTGTGCGCGGAGGTCATGTCCGGTATTGTTCCGTCATGATGCGGCAAAAAGACAATAAAGTGCGGCAATTTGGAATGCACCCATTAGGTATGATGAAAAATTTCGCGTAATTTTGTTCCGCAAATCAAAAGAAGCAGGATAATTAAACAATATACAATAGATTATGAAACGGATATTATTTTTCTGGATGACTTTTCCTCTGTGGATGAATGCGGCCGACGAGGCGCGGTTACTGCGCTTTCCGACCACCAACGGTCGCGATGTGGTGTTTACCTATGCCGGCGACCTGTACAGTGCGCCGCTGGCAGGCGGCGAAGCCCGGCGGCTGACCTCGCATGTGGGTTATGAAATGTTTCCCCGATTCTCGCCGGACGGGCAAAGGATTGCATTTACCGGTCAGTATGACGGCAATACGGAAGTCTACGTCATTCCCGCAGACGGCGGCGAACCGCTGCGCGCGACCTGTACGGCTACCAACCGCCGCGACGACCTGGGAGACCGCATGGGACCAAACAACATCGTAATGACCTGGACGCCGGACAGCCGCCGCATCCTATACCGCAACCGCATCAGCAGCGGTTTCGACGGCCGGCTCTACACGGTGGACAGGGAAGGCGGCCTTTCCGAACCCGTCCCCCTGCCCGAAGGCGGCTTTTGCAGCTATGCGCCGGACGGGAAACGGCTGGCTTACAACCGCGTCATGCGCGAGTTTCGCACCTGGAAATATTACCGGGGCGGAATGGCGGACGACATCTGGATCTACGATCCCGCCGGACAGACGGTAGAAAATATCACGAACAACGATGCACAGGACATTTTCCCGATGTGGATCGGAGAAGAAATCTATTTCCTTTCCGACCGCGACCGCACCATGAATGTTTTTGTCTATCACACGGCAACGAAGAAAATTTCAAAAGTTACCAGTTTCACAGAATACGATGTGAAATTCCCGAGTACGAACGGCCGGCTCATCGTGTTCGAGAACGGCGGCTACCTGTATAAGCTGGACCCGGCAAGCAAAACGGCAGAAAAGATAACCGTCACCCTGGCATCCGACCTGGTCTATGCCCGCAGCGAAATCAGGGAGGGGAAGAATTACGTGACGGCCGCCAGCCTCTCGCCCGACGGGGAACGGCTGGCCGTGACGGCGCGCGGAGAGGTGTTCGACCTGCCGGCCGATAAGGGCGTGACGAAAAACGTCACCCGCTCGCCCGGTGCACACGAGCGGCTGGCGCAGTGGTCGCCCGACGGGAAACAGATCGCCTATATCTCGGATGCCACCGGCGAAACGGAACTCTATGCACGGCCGGCCGAAGGGGGCGAACCGGTGCAGCTGACCGGGGAGAATGACACGTATATCCGTCATTTTGAATGGAGCCCGGACGGCAAATCCATCGTCTATACCGACCGCAAAAACCGCATCAACCTCCTGACGGTAGCAACAAAACAGCAGACAACACTCCTCCGGGAGCCGCTTGGCGAGCCGCACGACGTGCATTTTTCGCCGGACGGGCAATGGCTGACCTATACCAAAATGATTGAAAATGAATTTGACGTGGTCTATGTATACAGTCTGGCGGAAAAGAAGGAATATCCGGTGACCGACCGCTGGTACGAATCCTTTTCGCCGGTATTCAGTACGGACGGCAAATATATCGTATTCAGTTCCAAACGCGACTTCAATCCGGTCTATGGCGCGCTCGAATGGAATCACGTGTTCGGATATGAAAACGGTGTCTATCTGGCCCTGCTGAAGAAGGACACCCCTTCGCCCTTCCTGGAAGAAAAGCCGGAAGCGCCGGCGAAAACGGAAACCGGCGGAAAAGACAGTTCGGAAAAGAAAGACGGCAAGTCCGGTAACGGGAAAAAGACCGCCGGGAGCGGAGACGGAAGCGCGGCGGTCGTCATCGACATCGAGGGACTGGCGGAGCGTATCGTCCGGATTCCCGTACCCGCAGGACGCTACGGGAATTTCTATTCGGACGGGAAGAAAGTCTATTACACGCGCGGCGGTTCCACCTACCTCTACGACCTGAACACACAGAAGGAAGAGAGCGTGGCAGACGGTGCGTCGATGACCGTCGAGCCGGGACGGCAGAAAGCGCTGTTTACCAAAAACAGAAACCAGTTCTTTGCCGTCAGTATCCCGTCGGGAAAAGCCGACCTGAAAGACGCGGTCGATCTGTCGAACATGAAAATCGCGACCGACTGTCCCCGGGAATGGGCACAGGTGTTTGACGAAGCCTGGCGTGCCTTCCGCGACGGATTCTATGTCGAAAACATGCACGGCGTGGACTGGAAAGCGATGAAGGAAAAATACGCCGTATGGCTGCCTTACGTGAAGAACCGTATGGATCTGAATTACGTCATCGGCGAGATGATCGGCGAATTGAACTGCGGACATGCCTACATCACCACGGGCGAGATGGAACGCCCCGGACGTATCTTCACCGGGCTGCTGGGCGCGCAGATCTCGCGCGACGAAAGCGGATTCTTCCGTCTGGAAAAGATTCTGCCCGGCGTCCCGTGGAACAGGTCGTTGCGTTCGCCCCTGACCGACCCCGGCATCGAAGCCCGTGAAGGCGAATTTATCGTGGCAGTCGACGGCATCCCGGCCAACAGCGTGAAAGACCTGTATACCCTGCTGACAGGGAAAGCCAACATCCCGACCGAGCTTCTGCTCAACGGCAAACCCCGGCTGGAGGGCGCGCGGAAAGTGGTGATCCGTCCGCTGGACGACGAATACCCGCTCTACCATCATCAGTGGGTACAGGAAAATATCGCGAAGGTAGACAGCGCCTCAAACGGCCGAATCGGATACATCTACATTCCGGACATGAGTGCCGAAGGACTGGTCGAATTTGCCCGGTATTTCTATCCGCAGCTGGACAGGGAAGGGCTGATCATCGACGACCGTGCCAACGGCGGCGGCAACATATCGCCCATGATACTCGAACGCCTGGCACGCGAACCCTACCGGATGACGATGCGCCGCGGATCGACGCATACGGGAACGGTGCCCGACGCCGTCCAGGTCGGGCCTAAAGTCTGCCTGATCAACAAATATTCCGCGTCGGACGGCGACCTGTTCCCGTGGGGATTCCGCGCACTGAACCTGGGCAAGCTGATCGGCACCCGCACGTGGGGCGGCATTGTCGGCATCAGCGGTTCGCTGCCCTTTATCGACGGAACGGATCTGCGCGTGCCGTTCTTTACCAGTTACGACGTGAAAACGGGCGACTGGATCATCGAAAACAGAGGCGTCGATCCGGACATCCGGGTGGATAACGATCCGGTCAGGGAGTGGAACGGTCAGGACGAACAGCTCGACCGTGCGGTCCGGGAGGTGATGAATGAATTGAAAAACCGCAAACCCCTGCCCGGCGTTCCCGCTCCGAGGGTCTGGAACAAATAAACCCAAAACAGCGCCTCGAAAAGAAAAATGGCCCAAATGTTCAGTATAGATACCTTTGACCGGGAAATCAGCGCCGCCATCGTCCGGCGCGGAAAGGAGTATTTTGCAAACGGCGCGGTATCCGCGCTTGAGGAAACGGACGGTACATGGTCCGCCGAAGTATCAGGGACGGACGATTACAGGGTGGAGATACAGCTGGACGGCAGGGGCACGGTCACCGGATGGTCGTGCGACTGCCCTTACGACGGCTCCGTATGCAAACATGCCGTGGCCGTATGCTTTGCCGTCCGGAAAGAACGGGGAGACAACGCGGCATCCCCTTCCACAAAAAAGACAAAGAACAGCTTCGCCTCCCTGCTCGACAAAATCACGCGGGATGAATACAGGGATTTCATCCTCCGCCATGCAGCGGCGGACAGGGATTTCAAAGCGAAATTCGAGCTGGCATTCAGCAACAAAAGCGAGATGGATGTCGGAAAAAAGTACGGCGAACTGATACGGAAAATCATACGCCGCCACTCCGACCGGGGATTTCTCGACTATCGTGCCACCATACGGGCGGCCAGAGAGATCGGGCAACTGATTCGCGACGGAGAGGGGATGATTGCAGGCGGAAACTTCACCGGCGCCGTTTCGCTGGCGGAAGCCTGCCTGAAAGAACTGCCGGAGGTGATCGGCGAGTGCGACGATTCCAGCGGCGAACTGGGAGGCGCCATGGACGACGCCATCGCACTGCTGGATACGTGCGCCCGTTCGGACGCTGCCGCCATCGGGCTAAAGGAACAGATATACACGTTCCTCGAAGCCGAATTGCAGCAGGACGTCTATTTCAACAGCGGAGATTTCGGGCAAAGCATGTTCGGCCTTTTCAGGCATCTTGCCATACAACTTTCACATACGGACGGATTTGTCCGGTTCGTAGACAAAAAGGAGGAGACGCTCCGGACGGCGGCTGATTCCTGCCACCACGAATACCGCCGGGAGTTCTTTCTGAAGCAGAAAATCGGCTTCTGCCGGGAAACCGGCCGGGAGGACATGGCCGAAAAACTGGAACTGAAGCATCTGGACATTGTAGAGATACGGCGGAAAAAAGTATGTCAGGCGATGGACAGCCACGATTTCCGTACCGCCAGACAGCTGATAAACGACGGTATCCGAATCGCCGAAAGCCGGAAGCATCCGGGCACGGTATCCGAATGGCAGAAGGAACTGCTGCACATTGCCGTGCTGGAAAACGACACGGACACGGTGCGGCAGTGGAGCCTTCATTTCGCCTTCGACTGCGGCAGATTCAGCGTGGAATACTACCGGCAGTGGAAGCAGACATACTCCGCCGCCGAATGGCCGGAGATACGGGAAAAGCTGATTGCCGACAGGACAGCCGCCGTCGACCGGGAATTTACCGGCCGAAAGACGGCCTTCTTCGGTCATTTGCAAAAGACATATCATTTCACCCTTGCCCCCATTTACATCGAAGAGCAGATGTGGGACAGGCTGTTGCCTCTGGTGCAGTCCGAATGCAGCCTGGGCGTGCTTGCGCGGTATCACGACTGTCTGGCCAGGCGCTATCCCGCCGAAATGCTGGAAATGTATCTTCCCGCATGGGTAAAACTGGCTGCAAAGGTGAGCAGCCGAAGCGAGTATGCCACGCTTGCCGGGCAAATGCAAAAGGTGATGCGCGACATCCCGGAAGGGAAAATCCGGATACGGGAACTCGCCCGCACCCTGATTGCGCAGCATCCCCGGCGGCCGGCCATGATCGACGAACTGAAACGGGTGCTGGCCGGCGACTGACGGCAGGGTCCAAAGCACGCAGATGACGCAGATTTGGAAGATGTGCGCAGATACGGGAGCGGATAAACGTCGGGAACGGACGTATCCGAACAGATAAACCCAACATGTCCATTAGACACTTCCCCGTCGTGTCCGGAAGAGGGCCTGCCGGCAAAAAACGGCCCGCAACGCACGATGGCCCGTCCCAGCCGGGACGGAATGTTGGCAGAAAACGGAATGCAGCAGAATCACCCGTCCCGGCCGCAATGTCGCTAATATAAAAAATGAATTGTATCTTTGCGGTCAAAATACAATTAAACATGACGTCAAATATATCCATGGAATTGAGTTATCAATTCAGATCGGCCCTTCA
>JAIRXI010000219.1 GCA_031268395.1 Tannerella sp.
CTCACGGCAAACCTTCGTTTCGGACAGACGACCTCATTTCCACCTCCTTTTAATAACAAAACAACCTCAGTAGCAGGCAGGGAGCATGATCCCTCCGGCAAAACCTCATTACCTTATCCCAACATGTCCATTAGACGCTTCTTCTGTCGTGTCCGGAAGAGAAAACTGCCTGCCGGCCGGAAACGGAATATCCGCCCGTCAACCCGTCCCGGCCTTCTATAACGATGAACGATGAACGATGAACGATGAATGGGGGCATTGTGTATTTAACCCAACATGTCCATTAGACACTTCCCGTCGTGTCTGGAAGATGCCTGCCGGTAAAAAACAGCCCGTCCCGGCCAGGGACGGAATGTGGTCGGAACGGCCTTATTTGGCGCGGGGAAAGACAGCGGATAGACAACAGCCCGGAATTGTTCGTCATGCCCCCTTTTTCGTCCACATTCCGTCCCTGCCGGGACGGGTGATTATGCTGCATTCCGTTTTCTACCAACATTCCGTCCCTGCCGGGACGGGCCACCGTGCGTTGCGGGCCGTTTTTTACCGGCAGGCCCTCTTCCGGACACGGCGGGGAAGTGTCTAATGGACATGTTGGGCTTATTCTTTGGAACCGGGAATAAGGAGGTAATGAGGTCCACCCGTATATACCATCTGCCTGCCTGCCTGCTACTGAGGTTGTTTTGTTATTAAAATGCGGTGGAAATGAGGTTTATTTGCCCGGAGAGGACAGGAGATTCCGGTGAATAACAGGGCCAGTGGAAACGTCGGGTTTATTCCATCCCGTCCATGAGTTCGAGACAGTGGCAGGCGGCGGCCACACCGGTGATGCGCCCAATGATGATGCTGCGCTTGCTGCCCTGTTCGCGGAGATCGCAGTTGCGGGGATACTGCTGGATGTAGGCAATGATTTTGCCGAAGGTGTGGCTCTGGTAATAGAGGCTTTCCGGATCGGAGGGCAGGTACATGGCCATCATTCCCTTTTTCAGGACGACTTTTTCGACACCCAGTTTCCGCGCCAGCCAGCGCAGCCGGACAACGCGAATCAGTTCTTCGCCTGCGGCGGGGATCGTCCCGAAACGGTCTTTCAGACGGCTGACGAAAGCGGTCAGTCCCGCTTCGTCGCCGACGGCATTCAGTTCGCGGTAGATGCCGATGCGCTCGGAGTCGTTCGGGATATAGGCAGGCGGGAACATCAGCGCCAGGTCGCTTTCGACAAACGTTTCCCGGACATAGGCGCCGCCGTCGTCCGGCGCCGCGGGGCTGTCCGGCGTGAGGAGTCCGGCCAGTTCGCCGGTTTTCAGTTCGTCGACCGCTTCTTCCAGGATTTTCAGGTATGTCTCGTAGCCCAGATCGGTGATGAATCCGCTCTGTTCGGCGCCGAGGATGTTGCCTGCTCCACGGATGTCGAGGTCCTGCATGGCGATGTGGATGCCGCTGCCCAGTCCGGCGAAATTTTCGATGGCCTGCAGGCGCCGGCGCGCTTCGGGCGTAAGGGTGGAGAGGGGCGGGGAAAGGAGGTAGCAGAAAGCCTTTCGGTTGCTGCGACCGACGCGCCCGCGCAACTGGTGGAGCTCCGAGAGGCCGAACTGGTGTGCATCGTTGACGATGATGGTGTTGGCATTCGGAATGTCCAGTCCGTTTTCGACGATTACGGTCGAAACCAGTACGTCGTATTCGCAGTTAAGGAAGTCGAGGATCGTTTTTTCCAGTTTGTCGGGTTCCATCTGTCCGTGTCCGATGGCGATGCGGGCATCGGGCACTTCGCGCCGGATCAGCTGCTCTATTTCGTGGATGTTGCGGATGCGGTTGTTGATGAAAAAGACCTGTCCGTTGCGGCTCATCTCAAACTCGATGGCTTCGCGGATGATGTTCGGGTGGAAGCGCTGTACTTCCGTCTGAATCGGATAGCGGTTGGGCGGCGGCGTATGGATGCTGCTCAGGTCGCGCGCTCCCATGAGGGAGAACTGGAGCGTGCGGGGGATGGGCGTGGCGGTCATGGTCAGCGTGTCCACATCTGTTTTCATCCGGCGCAGTTTTTCCTTGACAGCCACGCCGAATTTCTGCTCCTCGTCGATGATCAGCAGCCCGAGATCCTTGAAAACGACATCTCTGCCAGCCAGCCGGTGTGTGCCGATCAGGATGTCCAGCTTGCCCCTGTGCAGTTGCAGGAGGATGTTCCGGATGTCGTGTGCCGGACGTGCGCGGCTGATGTAGTCGACGGTGCAGGGGAAATCTTTCAGGCGTTCCGAGAAGGTCTGGAAATGCTGACAGGCGAGCACGGTCGTAGGCACCAGGATGGCGACCTGCTTGTTGTCGGCAACGGCCTTGAAGGCTGCCCGGATGGCGATTTCCGTCTTGCCGAATCCCACATCGCCACAGATCAGCCGGTCCATCGGACGGTCGCTTTCCATGTCGGCCTTGACGTCGGCCGTCGTCCTGACCTGGTCGGGAGTGTCTTCATAGATGAAACTGGCTTCCAGTTCGTCCTGCATGAAGCTGTCGGGGCTGAAGGCGAATCCTTTCTCGCTCCGTCGCCGGGCGTAGAGGCGGATCAGGTCGCGGGCGATGTCCTTGACTTTTTTCCTGACACGGTTTTTCATGCGTTCCCATGTGCCGCTGCCCAGCCGGTTGAGTGTGGGCGGTTCGCCGTCCCGGCCTTTGTATTTCGAGAGTTTGTGCAGGGAATGGATGCTGACAAAAAGGATGTCGTTGTTCCGGTAAATCAGTTTGACGACTTCCTGAAGCCTGCCGTTTACTTTGGTGCGTACCAGTCCGCCGAACTGTCCGACACCGTGATCGATGTGCACGACATAGTCGCCCGGTGTAAACTGGCTCAGTTCCTTGAGCGACAGCATGATTTTTCCGCCGCGGGCCTTGTCGCTTTTCAGATTGTATTTGTGGTACCGTCCGAAGATCTGGTGGTCGGTGAAGACGCACAGTTTGAGTGTGCGGTCGGCGAAACCGCCGTGTATCGTCTTGTGGACGGCCGTGAAGGCGACCGGGTCTCCCCTGTCCTGAAAAATTGCTCGGACGCGCTCGGCCTGTTTATCGCTGTCGCTGAGCAGGTAGAGCGTATATTCTTCCGACAGGTAGCGATGGAAGGAATCGCTGACCAGGTCGAAATTCTTTTGATAAAGCGGCTGCGGTTCGGTGTCGAAAGCGACGGTTGCGTCCGGGGCATCGCAGGCTTTGCTTCCGGTCTGTATCCGGCGGAACGACTGCGCCGAACGCAGAAAATCTTCCCTGGTTACGAGCAGTTTCCGCATGGCGTCGGCGGACGGAAAAGAGGCTTCGCCGCCCTGCACGGGTTCTTCTTCCCACAGGCTGCCCACCCGCTCCACACACCAGGCAAAGTCTTGCGTGACAATACATGCGTCTTCCGGCAGCAGGTCGAACAGGGCGATCCGGGCTTCTCCGCTCCGGCTGATCTCGGATACGATGGCTATCGACTGGAGTTTTTCCCTGGACAACTGCGTTTCTACATCAAAAGAACGGACGGTCTCCACTTCGTTTCCAAAAAAATCGATCCGATACGGATATTCGTTGGAGAAAGAGAATACGTCGATGATGCTCCCGCGCATGGCATACTGACCGGGTTCGTAAACATAGTCCGTCTGTTCGAACCCCAGCGAGTCGAACACTTCGGCAATAAACGGGGCGTCAATCTTTTCGCCAACGCTGATCTTCAGTGTCCTGTCCCGAAGTTCTTCTTTCGAGAGCACTTTCTCGGCCAGCGCATCGGGATAGGTGACGATAACGGTTCCCGGCTGTGCATTCTGCAGCGCGCCGAGCGTCTCCGTCCGCAGGATTTCACTGGCCGGATCAATATGGCCATACTTGATGTGCCGGCGCCAGACAGAGGGGAAAAAAAACACCGGCCTGCCGGAGAGCTGGGAGAGATCGTTATAGAAATAGCCGGCCTCTTCGAGGTCGTTGAGAATACACAGGCAGGTCTCTTTCCGTTTCCGGAAAAGCGAAGCTATTGCCATCGCCGCGCCCGAACCGCTCAGCCCCTTCAGCAGGAGATTGCGGCTTTTGCCTTCGTCCAGCAGGGACGAAACGGCATTTATCTGCGGATGCGCCGCGTAGACCGTCAATAGATCGGGAAGATTCAACACCGTAGAATTTAATCTTTAAACGTTCTGTCCGGTTTTACAGGATCCGGTCGAAATAGGCGATGGTTTTCATCAGGCCGTCTTCCAGTTTGACCGTCGGCTGCCAGCCGTCCAGTTTTTCAAAGGCCAGCGAAATGTCCGGTTTTCGCTGTTTCGGGTCGTCGCTGGGCAACGGTCTGAAAACAATGGAAGATCTGGAACGGGTCAGTCTGATAACTTCGCGGGCCAACTGCAGCATGGAAAATTCGTCCGGATTGCCGATATTCACCGGCCCGGTAAAATCATCGCCCGTTTTCATCATTCGAACCAGTCCTTCCACCAGATCGTCGATGTACTGGAAACTCCGGGTTTGACTTCCGTCGCCGTAAATGGTAATATCCCTGCCGGTCAGCGCCTGCACGATGAAATTGGAGACGACGCGCCCGTCGTTCGGATTCATGCGCGGCCCATAGGTGTTGAATATCCGTACGATTTTGATGCGCAGGCTATGCTGGCGACGGTAATCCATGAAGAGTGTTTCGGCAGCCCGTTTGCCTTCGTCGTAGCAGGAGCGCGCCCCGACAGGATTGACGTGCCCCCAGTAAGATTCGACCTGCGGATGGATGTCGGGGTCGCCATAGACTTCGCTGGTGGAGGCTTGCAGGATTTTAGCCTTCACCCGCTTGGCTAAACCCAGCATGTTCAGTGCGCCGTAAAAAGACGTTTTGACGGTTTTGATGGGGTTGTACTGGTAATGTACCGGAGAAGCGGGACAAGCCAGGTTGTAGACTTTGTCCACTTCGGCGTAGTAGGATGTTGTGACGTCGTGCCTGACCAGTTCGAAACGGTTGTTGCCCAGCAGGTGACGGATATTGTCCTTGCTGCCCGTGAAATAATTGTCTAAGCAAATAACGTCGCTTCCTTCGTTAATCAGTCGCTCACACAAATGCGAGCCTATAAAACCGGCGCCTCCGGTGACTAATACTCGTTCCATAATGACTTCAAAAGACCAAAAAAGAAGGCAGACCGGAATCTGCCCGGAAAATGCCGGAACGGGCTGAAGGGGGTTGGCTCCCGTCCCTGACATTCCATCAATCCTTATTTATATTCAATTTAAAATCCACGTATCGCTTTAATTCCAGGCAGGGTCTTGCCTTCAATGGCTTCGAGCAGGGCGCCGCCGCCGGTCGACACGTAGGATACGCCGTCTGCCAGTCCGAACTTGTTAACGCAGGCTACCGAATCGCCGCCGCCCACAAGCGAGAATGCACCCTTTTTCGTGGCCTCGACGATCGCTTCGCCTACGGAACGGGATCCGTGCGTGAAGTTTTCAAACTCAAATACGCCTGTCGGGCCGTTCCAGAGGATGGTCTTCGACGCCTTGATCACTTCGGCATAGATGGCTTCCGTCTTCGGACCGATGTCCAGACCTTCCCATCCGTCAGGTATTTTATCCACGTCGGCATAGCCGGTCTTTGCGTCGTTACTGAAACTGTCGGCGATTTTGGCATCGACGGCCAGGACGAGGTTGACGCCTTTTTCCAGCGCTTTGCGTACAAGTTCGCCGGCCAGTTCCAGCTTGTCGTCTTCGCAAATGGAGTTGCCGATCCTGCCGCCTGCCGCTTTCGCAAATGTGTAGGTCATTCCGCCGGTGATGATGAGGTTGTTCACCTTGTCGAGCAGGTTTTCGATGATGTCGATTTTGGAAGACACTTTCGACCCGCCCATGATAGCCGTAAACGGACGGTTAATGTCGCTCAGCACTTTCCCCACAGCGTTTATTTCCTTCTCCAGCAGGTAGCCGAACATTTTGTGGCCGGTATCGAAGTAATCGGCAATCAGCGCAGTGGATGCGTGTGCACGATGAGCCGTGCCGAAGGCGTCGTTTACGTAAACGTCGGCGCAGGAAGCCAGCGTTTCGGTAAACACCTTCTGACTTTCCCTGACGGCTTTTTTGGCGGCGCTCTTTTCTTCTTCGGCGTAGAAACGCAGGTTTTCGAGCAGGAGCGCTTCGCCCGGTTTCAGCGCTGCCGCCTTCTTTTTCGCTTCCTCGCCGACACAGTCGCCGGCAAACTGAACATCACTGCCTAACCGTTTGGAAACATTTGTCAGGATATGTTTCAGCGAATACTTTTCGGTCACGCCCTTGGGACGTCCCAGATGCGAAGCGATGATAACGCTCCCGCCGTCGGAAAGAATTTTTTTCAGCGTCGGGATTCCTGCACGTATCCGCGTGTCGTCCGTAACGTTGAAATTCTCATCGAGCGGCACATTAAAATCCACTCTGACAAAGGCCTTTTTCCCGGCAAAATTAAAATTGTCAATTGTTTGCATAATCACATATATAAAAATTATGGATGTCAATTTCCCTTATTATCGGGTAATTCTTCCATGCGGTGCAAATATACGAAGGAATTGGCAATTGACAATTGTTTGCAGGGAAATTTTTGTCCGTTTAAAAAGGCTTTTGACTTGTATTTGAATCGCACAAACAGATCACTTTTCAATATGCGAATCCATACGGAAAGATGAAAACTGTCATTTGTCAACGTTGCGGGGAATTACGCCCGGGACGGGGTCTCGCAAAGACAGGGATACGCACCGGCAAGAGTGCGCACTGCGGAAGTGCGTCACAGCGACGAAGGCACATGTGCACCGCCATTACGAACTGCGAGGGACAAAGCAGGATGCGATGACGGAGCGCGGTAATGTGAAATGCGTCCTTTTTGCAATCCCGATATGTCAATATCATAATGTTTTTGTACTTTTGCGGCTGATATGATCAAAGAACAAGCAAGCATGGAAGCCTTCTACCGGATACATAAGTACTTGCTGGCGCATCTGTATTCGCCGGTGCGTCGCGGATTAATGGACGAAATCGACTGGAACGACCGGCTGATTGGTATCAAAGGCACGCGGGGTGTGGGCAAAACAACCTTCCTGCTGTCATACGCCAGCGAATTTTTCGGCCCCGACAACAGGGAATGCCTGTATATCAATCTGAATCATTTCTTCTTTACGGAGCGGACGCTGGTCGATTTCGCCGACGAATTTCGTTCGCAAGGCGGAAAGGTGCTGCTGATTGACCAGGTGTTCAAGTATCCGGACTGGTCGAAAGAACTGCGTTATTGCTACGACCACTTTCCCGATCTGCGGATTGTGTTCACCGGCTCGTCGGTGATGCGGCTGAGGGAAGAAAATCCGGACCTGTCGGGCAAAGTCTCTCCATATTATCTGCGCGGATTCTCGTTCAGGGAATACCTGAATCTGATGACGGACAGCCGGTTTCCCGCGTATACGTTTGACGAGGTGATGCAGCATCACGCCGAGATAGCCAGAGAAGTTTGCGCGAAGACGAAACCGGAAGCCTGCTTTCATGATTATCTGCATCACGGGTTCTATCCGTTTTTCCTGGAAAAACGCAGTTTCTCGGAAAACCTGCTGAAAACAATGAACATGACGCTGGAAGTAGATGTGCTGTACATCAGGCAAATTGAACAGAATTACCTGCCGAAGCTGCGGAAACTGCTGTATCTGCTTTCGTTGAATACGCCCTGCACCTTGAACATAAGTCAGCTGAGCAAGACCGTCGGCGCGTCGCGTGCTACGGTGATGAACTACATCAAGTACCTGAAGGAAGCGCGGCTCATCAATCTGCTCTATGCCGAGGGAGAAGCCTTTCCATACAAGCCTTCGAAGGTCTACCTGTACAATTCCAATCTGATGTATGCCATCAATCAGATGCCGGTAGACGAATCGGGCGTGTACAGGACGTTTTTCTTCAACCAGCTGCTGAAGGACAACCGGGTTAACGGGAGTGAAAGGAACGCTGACTTTTTAGTCAACGGCACCTGCCATTTCCAGATAGAGAATAATGGAAAGCAGCGAACCAGAAACAATCCGGCATTCTACTACGCGACAGACAGGCCGGAAACGGGCGACGGGAACGTGATACCGCTGTGGCTGTTCGGATGCATGTACTGATAAGGAAGAAAGCGGGACAGACGTTGCGGGATGAATGAAGAAACGGGATAGCGAAAGCAAGAGAATATATAACCAACATAAAATTACAGAGAAGATGACTAAGCAAAAGAAATTTTTAACGTGTGACGGGAATCAGGCTGCGGCGCATATATCGTATATGTTCAGCGAAGTGGCGGCGATATATCCCATCACGCCCTCGTCCACCATGGCGGAATACGTGGACGAATGGGCAGCCGCCGGCCGGAAGAATATTTTCGGGGAGACGGTACTGGTTCAGGAAATGCAGTCGGAAGCCGGCGCTGCCGGCGCGCTACACGGCTCGCTGCAGGCCGGCGCCCTGACAACCACCTACACCGCCTCGCAGGGGTTACTGCTGATGATTCCGAACATGTACAAGATTGCAGGCGAACTGTTGCCCTGCGTATTCCATGTGTCGGCGCGCACAATAGCCTCTCATGCGCTCTCCATTTTTGGCGACCATCAGGATGTGATGGCTTGCCGGCAGACGGGTTTTGCCATGCTCGCCGAAGGCTCCGTGCAGGAAGTAATGGACCTGGCCGCCGTGGCACACCTGTCGACTATCAAGTCGCGCGTGCCGTTCGTGAACTTCTTCGACGGCTTCCGCACTTCGCACGAAGTGCAGAAAATCGAAGTGCTGGAAGACGCGCAGCTGGCGCCGCTGATCGACCGGAAGGCGCTGGCCGGCTTTCGTGCCCGCGCGCTGAATCCGGAGCAGCCCGTTGCCCGCGGCATGGCGGAGAACCCCGATACGTTCTTCCAGCACCGCGAGGCATGTAACCCGTACTACGACGCCGTGCCCGCGATGGTGGAGGAATACATGAACGAACTCTCGGCCATCACCGGCCGCAAATACAGCCTGTTCGACTATTACGGCGCCCGCGACGCCGAACGCGTGATCGTCGCCATGGGCGCCGTGACGGAAGCTGCACGCGAAGCGATCGACTACCTGACGGCCCGGGGCGAGAAAGTCGGATTGGTCGCTGTCCACCTGTACCGCCCATTCTCGGCCGGGCATTTCCTTGCAGCCGTTCCCTCAACAGCCCGGCGTATCGCCGTGCTCGACCGTACCAAGGAACCGGGCGCCGGCGGCGAACCGCTCTACCTGGACGTGAAGGATTGCTTCTACGGACAGCCGGACGCCCCGCTGATCGTCGGCGGACGCTACGGCCTCTCGTCCAAGGACACGACACCGGCTCAAGTGCTGGCTGTCTTCGAGAATCTGTCGATGGCGACGCCAAAAAACCGTTTCACCATCGGTATTGTAGACGACGTGACCTTCACCTCGCTCCCGCAGAAGGAAGAAATCGCCATGGGCGGCGAGGGACTGTACGAAGCAAAGTTCTACGGGCTGGGCGCCGACGGCACGGTCGGAGCCAACAAGAACTCCATCAAGATCATCGGCGACAATACGGACAAGTATTGCCAGGCTTATTTCTCGTACGATTCCAAGAAATCGGGCGGCTTCACCTGTTCGCACCTGCGTTTTGGCGACGCGCCGATCCGCTCGACCTATCTGGTGAACACGCCCAACTTCGTCGCCTGCCACGTACAGGCATACCTCCGGATGTACGACGTGACAAAGGGCCTGCGGGAAAACGGGACGTTTCTGCTGAATACCCTCTGGGAGGGCGACCGGCTGGCGCAGCATCTGCCCGCCCGCGTAAAGCGTTATTTTGCACGGAAGAACATCGCCGTCTACTATATCAACGCCACGCAGATCGCACAGGAAATCGGACTGGGCAACCGTACCAACACCCTCCTGCAGTCGGCCTTCTTCCGCATCACGGAGGTGATTCCGGTAGACCTGGCCATCGAACAGATGAAGAAGTTCATCGTCAAATCATACGGCAACAAGGGAGAAGACGTAGTCAGGAAGAACTATGCAGCCGTCGACCGCGGCGGTGAATATGGCCGGCTGACGGTCGACCCGGCATGGGCAACGCTGCCCGACGACCCGGCGACGCCGAACAGCGACCCGGCCTTTATCAACGGCGTTGTCCGCCCGATTAACGCACAGGACGGCGATCTGCTACCCGTTTCGGCTTTTGCCGCCAGCCACGACGGCACTTGGGTACAGGGTACTTCCCGGTACGAAAAGCGCGGGGTGGCGCCTTTTGTCCCGGCATGGAACATGAGTAACTGCATTCAGTGCAACCAGTGTGCTTATGTCTGTCCGCACGCTTCCATCCGCCCCTTCGTGCTTGACGCCGGAGAGAAGGCCGGAGTCGCGTTCGACACGCTGGAGATGAAGGCGCCGGCCGCCATGAAAGGCATGGCCTTCCGCATGCAGGTAGACGTGCTCGACTGCCTGGGCTGTGGCAACTGCGCTGATATATGTCCAGGCTTCAGGGGCGCGAAGGCGCTGGAGATGCAGCCGCTGGAGTCACAACTGTCCGAGGCGGACAACTGGAGCTATTGCGTGGAACACGTGAAAACGAAACAGGATCTGGTCGACATCAGGCTGAACGTGAAGAACTCGCAGTTTGCCACACCGCTGTTCGAATTCTCGGGCGCCTGCTCCGGCTGTGGCGAGACGCCATACGTGAAGTTGCTCACCCAACTGTTCGGCGACCGCCAGATGATTTCCAACGCCACCGGCTGTTCTTCCATCTATTCCGGTTCGATACCCTCGACTCCTTACACGACTAACGGGCAGGGACAAGGCCCGGCATGGGCTAACTCGCTGTTCGAGGACTTCTGCGAGTTCGGCCTGGGAATGGAGCTGGCAAACGAAAAAATGCGCGACCGCATTGTCCGGCTGATGCGCGAAGCCATTGACGGAGGCGCTCCGAAAGACCTGTTCGAGGAATGGATTGCCAGCCGCCACGACGCCAACAGGACAAAGGAACTGGCCGCCCGCATCACCCCGATGCTGAACGAATACGCGTCGACCCATCCGGACTGCGACACCGGCCGCCAGCTGGTGGAACTGAGCCGCTACCTGGTCAGGCGATCGCAATGGATTATCGGCGG
>JAIRXI010000231.1 GCA_031268395.1 Tannerella sp.
GTACGGGAACCGATTTCTATTGATATGCAAGCCCTGACGGGCTTATCCTTATCCCGAACTCAGGTTAAAAGGAGGTGGAAATGAGGTTGAGGTTCCTTAGCCCGAAGAGGACAGGAGGTTCCGGTGAAATCCTGCCGCACCGGAGGAACAGGCCATGCCATACGCCGCACGTGTAACCGGCTTTTTCAGACACAGGGTTTTACGGGTGACCCATGAAAAGCAATGCACATAACCATGCCGTGTGAAGTATAATATCTAAGAAACAAGTCATATAACTTGTATTCAGAATATATTTACGGGGACACCTCGCTCGGCGTAGCGTCTTCGCTGCGTCGGGTTAAAGGCAAGCCTCCGGGCTTGCTGTAAGGCAGGACGCTTGAAGTATAAACGATGAACGATGAACTCGCTCCCTGTTCATCGTTCATCGTTCATCATTCATCGTTCTCAGTCAGTATTTCCGTGAAATGTCCTTTACGCATCTTATGACGTATCCGTGTCCCCGTCTGCCGTCGCCCTGGTTGTCGTTGGTTACGTAGGGTCTGAGGGTGCCGGTTGCGTTTATGGTTGCATACACCGGCAGGAAGGAGGCGGCGAGGCCGGTCCAGAGATAGCCCGGCGCCGGGGATGCCGGATTGAGCCACGCGCCCGTGGGAGACAGGTAGCCGGTGTTCCGGAATTTGTTGATGGTGGCCGTCGTTTCGTTCTGCCAGGGTGTCAGGGTTTCCTGATAGTATGGGACGCGCCATCCTGTCGGACAGGGATCGTTATACGTCTTTTTGTTCTTTATGTTGCCTTCTGCGTCGGTCACTCTTTCGTTCCACATGTCGTTGTTGTAGTAGAGAGACCCCGCCCAGTTGTAATATGGAGGATCGCCTGCATAGAACGTCTTCGGATACTGCATCAGCGCCTGCATGATGGTCGCATAGTTTGACGAGGTGGTCGCCGGCTGTACGCCGTACTCACCGGGCATGAACGGGTCTTTCCGACCCCACTGGTAATAGGGTTGTCCCTGATCTGTGACCGTCTGACTGCCTCCCAGCAGCCTGTCCATAAACACCGGTCTGGTATTCATGCTGTGGTAACTGGCGTTGATGCCGTCGTCGTTTACCACCCAGACGTGCCAGCTCCATACCGTATCTGTTCCCGCGGTGAGTACCACCAGCGCATTACCCCATTGAGTGGTCACCAGTGTCAAGGCTCCCGAATTAATCGTCGCGTCGGGGCCAGGCGTGAGTGTTGGCGACAGACCGTTAATATTCTTGTTCCAGGCAACGCTGACTGCCGTTGGCGAGAGGACAGGCAAGTCGAGCGCCGCCCTGGCTTTTGTGGCATACGCTACCGAAATGTTCAGGGAATTTCCACTCCTGACGATGACGGAATTGGCTCCACCGCTCTGTCGTACGGTAATTTCCTTTTTCAACAGCCCGGCGGTCAGCGTGATTACGCCGGTGCGCTCTTCGCCGGTAAAGTTGACTTTTGTTGTGATTTCCAGATTGACGGCAGGCGAAGGCGGCGTCTTTCCTCCACTGGAGGAAGAAACGTTCAGCCATGAGACGTCGGACGAGGTTGCCGTCCATCCGCTTTCACAGTCTGTATATAAAACCAGCTGGTACCCGCCAAGGCCGCTGACGGTTTTTCCCAGCCACTGGCTGTCATTCCCCCAGTCAAACATCACTTCGCTTGTGTTGACGCCCAGCATGTATTCATTCTTATAGACGGAGATGTCCATGATTTCCTCCGATATGGGGTCTATTCCCGTGCCGTGGTCGATGGTTACGGCGTAGTTGGTGGTGGCCAGCGGGGCATTCATGGCTTCGGCCAGTGTATGGTAGCCGGGCATCCGGATGTTGAGGATGTTCACCAGGTAACTGTGATTCCGCAGCAGGGGTTTGTATTCGTCGTTACGGGTAAAGTCGATCCGGTAATAATAATAACCGGGGACGTCGTAATACTGCGCCCTGATTACGAGGAATGCCGGCTTGATTGTCGCCGGGGTTGTGATCAGCGAATCGGTCTCGGGCACATAGATGGTATTGCTCATTTTCCGGTCGCCGTTCATGTTTCCGTCAAATTTGTAGCGGGCGATGACGTTCCGGTCCGTCTGGCTGACCGGATTTGTTTTTGCCACGGCCGGTTTGTCAATATAGTCGTTATGGGGGGCGATGTATCCCGAAGCGCTGGCGTTGCAGATATATACGCTGTCGAGTGTGAAGATATGGCCGAAGCCCAGCGCCGGGTCGCCTGTGCCGTGTACATCTACGCCGACTTCGATTTTTGCCATGGCGCGAACCATCGAAACGACGGGTATGTTCGGCAGCGGTTCTCCCGGATCAAACTTGAGGGTCGTATTCATCTGTCCCCACATCGGAATGCCGTAACTTGCGCTTGTGGGCGTTTCGTGCCACGGCGATCCGGAAAACTGCAACTGGCTTACCAGACTGGTTACTGTAGTGACATCTTCCGTCAGGGACAGTGTCAGGCCTTTCGGGATGTTTGCCACGCATATCAGGCGCTGCCCTTCTGCGGGCATGGTCTTGAGCGTGATGCCGGCTTTGTATGTTGTATCGTTCAGATAAACAGGATGGATGCTGTCGTGAGGCAGGGATACCCGGTACAGATAGGTATCACTCATTGAATGGCTGTTTGAGGCGTTTTTAAAGACAAACACTTCCAGCGAGTCTATCCTGTGTTCCTCTGTGGACGTAAGCCCTCTTGTATTGAGGGTTCCACCGCTCATTTTCGGGAATACAATCTGAAGCGTCACTCTCCCCGGGTCGTTTTCTTCCTGCGGCGGGCGCGGATCAATATCAATTGTGCTTTCCGACACGCACGATACCGCGCAGAGAAAGACCGTTATATATAATATCCATTTTTTCATACTTTCCTTTTCCTGTTTATTTTCAGGCTATGAGGCAATCACTCTGATCCGCTTGGTCACTTTGCCAACCTGTATGTTAATATAGTGTGTTCCTGCTGCGGTTGCCCGGAACTGCAACGGTCCGGAGTCCTGTCCGGTAATGGGCAGTGAAACTCCGCCGTTTAGCACGAGACTGCCTTCGACGCTCGCGCTCCAGCCTTCCCGATAATTCGTTTCTATGTACACCAGACCTGTATGACCTACAGGGATGGAGAAGTCGCTTTGGCTGACATTGAACGTATAGTCTACTGGCTCATCATTTTGCTCAAACCCTCGCCAGTCTTCCACTTTCATGTATATGGCCAAATCTTCGTTGCCCGTCAAGCTGAAATTTTTTATCGTGGCAGTGATTTTATAATGCGTATTTCGCCGGATACTCAAATCCAGCACATCTCTTTCATGCGTGCTTCCATTGTCGAAAGTGATGATACTGTCGCCTCTCATAAACTTGGTGCTGTTGTATATCAGCCCTTCCCCTAAAATCAGCTTGTATGTTTTCGCAATGTGCGATTGTTCCTTTATGCTCACCCTGAGCGACAGATAAGAGTATAAGCTGGTGTCATTCACCATATATTCGGGAAGGTAGAAACTTATCGAATCCCGGAAGCTATTGGCGTCTGCCGTATAGGTGGAGGAGGGCCATCCGAGAGGAGAAACTTGATTGGGATGAAAGGGCTGGATGGCATCGGTAAACGTGCCGGTAAAGCGTTCCGCTATCAGGCTGGACCAGGCCGGTATGTGCCAGAGCTGGACACTGTCCAGTTTCAGCGCTGTATTTCCATTATTCTGATCGGAAAACTGGCAGTTCACGATGAGCGTCACTTTCGCAAAAATCCGCTGTATTGTGATCGGGTATGATGTGGGGTCTGTGGGCACAGAACCGGTGAGGTCTTCATTGCCGCCACTGGGAAGTATGTGAAGTCCTCTGTGTTCGCCAAACATGGGTACATTTCCATCCGCTTCCGGCAGGTGTGTCGTATAATAGGAGGGATAATTGTACAGGACGTTTTTCAACTGCGCTTCCGAAGTTATGTTGGCCAGGTTCCATTCAGCCCGTTCGTTGGCAATCAGATACACATTCAGATAACCTGACGGTACGGTATCTAAAAACGTAGGTTGCAGATAAGACGCCGGGTTTCTGGGCTGATTCGTATTCAACACAAAATCACCGTTTGTCTTAAACACGATCATCCTGGCTGTAGCGATGTCGCTTTCTTCCGGTGTCGCGTCGTCACCCCGTGTCATCGGGACATGCAAGATCCCTTTGGCCTCACTGACTTCTCCTTCTTCATTCCCGGCCGGAAACTCTGCTACGCAAGAAGAAATACCCAATATCATCATGCATAGCCACAGCAAATTATATAGCACCTTCATATTTATTCTCCTACTTATCTCTTATATACTACATCTACTTATCCCTACTTAATCTGGTTCTGTCGGGACTGAGGTATACGTCCAATCGTTAATCGTAATGGTTCCCGTCGTATAATTTTTCAAATTAAAGGCAACCCGTATCTCAAATTCATCCTCTATCTCCAGCGTCCACTGTCTGGTGTTCAGATACTTGAGCAGCATTTTTACCAGGCTTTCATCCATCAGGGTTCTGACCTGGCCTGAGCCGTTGGTTGCCGTATAGACGAGTCGCGACTGGGTAGATTCGTCCTCTATTTCGCGGATCACCATAAATTCCGAAATCCGGCGTTCCTGCTCGTCCACAAGGGTTTGAGGGACATACGTTACGACTGTATTATCGGATATCGAGTTATCAAGAAACCGCAATCCGGCATTGCGCGAAAGGATATTGCAATCGAATTGCAGCCCTTCGCTCTCCGGGCCATTGAGGCCGGAGGCAATTACCGTTATCTTTTTTGTGTTTTTTATCAGGTCTACCGTATACACCTGATCGCCCTGAAGCGCAGGCTGTATGGTCACTCTTCTTAAAGAACCATAATACAAACTGTCCGGAAACTCCAGTACACGGTTGTCGGATTCGACTTTTGTGAATTTGAGATCCAGCGACTGGGCCTGAGTCTCGCCCGGCACAATCGAGGGTATTTCGTAGTCGTCACCCAAGTTTCCCCAGACAACAAAATCGTAAGTACCCGACTTCAGCAACAGCGGTATGGTATAACCGTTATACAGTGTCCCTCGCGAAGGGTAGGCGCCGACAAATGTCCCGTTCGAATCAAATACGTATAACGTCAAATGGTTTACTCTTTCTCCCAGACGGTCTTCCGCGTCCTTGTTCTTAGTGTACTGGACACGTATACTCAGCCCGCAATCGCCCAAATTATCCTTCATGCATCCCTGTATCACGAATAACATGGCAGTCGCAAAGATAGTCCATACTTTCATTCTGTTTATCAGTATTCTTTTCATACGCACCCGTTTCATACATTTATACTATTGTCAAAAAACCAATAAGACTCTGTTCTGTAATTTTGTCTGTATTACCGTATATAGCAGAAAAGAAGAGAGGGGGAGGGTTGCTCCCTCCTCTTCTTTAACTGATTCCCATTTTTAATCAGGGACAACGTTAGTTATAACATTTCTCCAGATATCCACTTTAAGCGTTGCCGTTATGTAGGTATCACCTTCTTCAGTCGGTGTCGTCGGCGGTTTATTGGTATCACCAATTTGTTCCTGACCGATCCCGTTGAATGCGGTAATGTCAAACTGATAATAATGATTCCGTTTTACACCCGTTGACGGAGTCGTGGTCGGATCCTTGAACCGGATAGAATAATAACATTTACCTCCGGTAAACTCTGATACCAGCGCCACATTCGGACTGTTATTAAATTCCACATCATACGACAAACTGTCTGCCAGCGTAAATCCTGTCGGCACCTTTTTCCAGTTTGTCGGATCGAAAGCATTCAACTGACTGGTCAAACTTGCATTCACGCAATTGATCAGATAAGCCACCTTATAGGCAGTATTCCTGTCCGTAAAGAACATGCTGTCCACAATACCGGTAATAGTACCTCTGCCGCCACGTACCTGATACAAAACAGTCGGCATAGGAGATAGAGGTGAAGCACTAAGTCTTGAGGCAGGAACCGTAAAGTTTGAACCAAGCAGTTTGAGAGAATCCTGACCGGCGATTTCATACGCACCTGTGATGTAGTGATTTCCGGCAGGCTGGAATATGCCTTCTACGGCCACATAGGAGGAATTTCCTTTCGCATGATTTAGCTGCTGCGTATTCTCGGTCACATAATAGGCCGGGTAGGTAGCACTTGCTGTGGTGGCATAGTCCGTCATATTTGCAAGTTCTCCGATCGGATAGTTGTAATAATACCTTTTCCAGTTTCCTTCATTTGCATTCTCCGTATACGTATTTTCAAAATACGGAGACTGCGGATAGGCCGTCAGTGCAGCACCCGACGTTGAAGGATTCGGAGCTACGGCAAGTCCTAAATACTGGAACGGGTAAACCGCGCGATTGACATTCATAAAGACATACTTTACCTCCGATAATATGCCGGACTTATCCGTAGTGGTAAGGGCTGCAGTATTGTGATAAGTCACTCTTGCCTTGGCAACCGCACGCTGGATTGTAATATCAAACGTGTTAGTCTTCTTGGAAGGATCGAGATCTGTTCCTCCGTCAGGGGAAGGCGGGCTGTCAGCAGATGTTATCGAGTCAATTTGCGCAACCAGTGTCTTAACCGCATTGGCATCAACCCCATTACTCATTAATAAGCCTTTCCCGGAGGCGCCATCCACCAACGTCAACAGTGCTGTATTAATAGTAGATATATCAGCAACAGGCGCCTTCGTCAGCGGAGCTTGTACAATACTACCTCCGCCATCCAAATCGTAAACAATGCTGGTAAAGTACGAAAGCAACGATGTCGGACCGGTTTTTGAAATAGCATTTAAAGCCGTGTTAACAAGAGTAGTACTCTTACTGGCATTTGCTATGACAAAAATCTTTTTAATACCGGATGTCACACTCACCGTAGCGGATTTCGGCGCATTAGGCGACCCTCCCGCAAGATGGGCGGCATCATCAACAAGTACATTCGCCTCACAGCTATCCTTTGCATTGTATATAAGCAAACGGATATCGTTTACAGCAGTCGATTCAGCGGCTCCAGCGTCATTAGGCATCGCTTTTCCATCCACATCACCATTCACATAGAACTTAAACGTAGCATACGTTGGAATACCTTCTACTACATCCGAAGTTTCACCGGGATCCGGACCAGGTCCGGGACCCTCTTCACTGGAACACCCAGTGATTCCAGCTGCCAAAATGGCAGCGCACACAAAAAATTTGAACATTCTTTTCATTTTACAGTCAATTTAAATAAAACAATTAAAGATAAAAAATTTATTTCTCATTTTATATTCTCAATTCTCATCCGTGTCGAAAACGTCCGTCTTCATTTTTCGCCAACCCTTGTCCGCACTTTATTTTTTTATTTTTGTCATGCCGGCTCGCGTCCGCAAAATCAACTTTCCTTTTCAACAACTTCCGATTCCAATCTTGTTTTTTCTTTTAGTTTTTAATCATCAATCTTTTTTATCACTTTTCGCTTTCGCGTCCATAGACCTGCGAACCGTATCCTGCTGCCGTCACGGAATATCAAAAATCCTGCCCTGACCGGTACCCGGGTAAGCCTTTGAATTCCAGTGCGTCTTACACATTAATACATATTCGCCGTCACTCATACACACTATTCAAGAAACCATTTTCCAATTAAAATATATTTCTTACACTTATCTTCTCCGGAAAAATAAATCATCCGCCTTTTATCAAGATTCGGATGGAAGATTTTCCCGATGCAAATTTAGCACTGATTTTTATAGATAATTGGATTCGGCATAAAAAAAAACATAATGTTCATTAATGAATCCTTCCACATTGAAATTCAATAGCTTGCAATCTGCATTTTTTGCGTTCATCTTGAAAAAACTGAAAAAATCGTCAGAAAACCGGTATTTTCGACCGTTTTTTTGGCCTCAAAAACGCTGTTTTAAGCATCGGAAAATTATAAAACGACAAATTAACACTTGCTTTTGCCCCATTTTCTCCCGGAAGCGCATTTTTCCGCTGCAATTGTCCTGCATAAAATTGACTCATCGACTCAACAGGTACATGCATACCGTATTTTTTTTGATGCCAAATCATATCCATCCCAATCCTCACTGCTGCTTTTTTCCATATTTCATATATCGGTCAGCGTATCGCAAATATCGTGCCAAAGAGGTGCCTGTCATGCCTTGATGTCAGGCGGCCACCTGACATCAAGGCATGACAGGACTGCGGCCCGCAGGCAAAAGTGAGGTTTTATGGAAAACAGCACGTGACGGCCTGCCGGACAAATCGCCGGATATTCCCGGAAAGCCTCCGGGGATGTTCTCCAGCGTATAAAACATCCTCCATGCCGCATCGGGGATGTTCTCCAGCGTATAAAACATCCCCAATGCCGTATTGGGAATGTTTTCCGGCGCATAAAACATCCCCAATGCCGTATCGGGGATGTCTTCCAGCGTATAAAACATCCCCAATGGCGCATCGGGGATGTTTTCCGGCGCATAAAACATCCCCCGTGCCGTATCGGGGATGTTCTCCAGCGTATAAAACTTCCCCAATGGCGCAGCGGGGGTGTTTTCCGGCGTATAAAACATCGCCAATGGCGCATCGGGGATGTTTTCCAACGCAGAAGACATCCCCGGAAAGCCTCCGGGAATGTCTTCCAAAGGATAACAGGGATGCCGCTCCCCGTTCAGAACAGCCTGCTTACCTGCTTGACTCCCTTGACACCCTTGATTTTCCTGATCAGCTGTTCCATGGCGGAGGTGTTGCCCAGCAGGACGGTAATGTCGCCCTGGAAAAGCCCGTCGACGGAATCGACGCGAATGGAACGGAGGGTCATGCCGTTTTCTTTGGCTATGATGGAGGAGATGTTTGTTACGATGCCGATGTCGTCGTGTCCGATGACGCGCAGCGTGACGCTGTAGCCGGCATCCGTCTTTCCGCTCCAGCGTGCCTGGACAATGCGGTATCCGAAGCGGCTGAACATTTCCCGGGCATTGGGACAGTTCATCCGGTGGATTCGGATCCCCTGCGTCGAAGCGAATCCGAATACCGCGTCGCCATAGATGGGGTTGCAGCATTTGGCCAGTTTGTAGTCGATGCCCGTCAGGTCTTTGTCGATGACCATGACGTCGCGGTTCGAGGCGATCTCGTCCGGCGGCGAAGGGGCGACAAACTGTTCGGCGCTGCGCACTTCCGGGTGTTCGGCGATTTCCCTTTCCCTGCGTTCGAGTTCCAGGTATTCTTCCAAGACATGGTTGACGTCCAGCCGCTCTTCGGCGATGTCGAGGTAGAAATCCGTCACCGTTTTGAAGCCTTTTTTCTTGATGTAGCGCATCAGGACGGCTTCGTCGACGTCGATTTTCCGGTTCCTGAAACGCCGCTGCAACAGTTCTTTTGCATATTCGGCCGTTTTGGCCGATTCTTCGCGGATTGCCTGCTTGATCTTGGATCGCGCCCTGCCGGTGGCTACGAACGAGAGCCAGTCCTGTTTGGGTTTTTGAGTGGGCGAGGAGACGATTTCCACCGAATCGCCGTTGTTCAGCCGGTGGCGGATCGGCACATTTTTCCCGTTGACCCTGCCCGATACGCAACGGCAACCGAGCTGGGTATGAATGGCGAAGGCGAAGTCGAGCACCGTGGCGCCTCCGGCCAGTTTGAGCAGTTCGCCACCCGGTGTGAAGACGTAGATTTCGTCGCGGTAGAGGTCCATTTTGAACGTCCGCATGGCGTCCAGCGGCGACATGTCCTGCGTCTCGAGCATGGCACGCACGTCGTTCATAAATTCGTCCAGTCCCCGCTCTTCCCTGACGCCCTTGTATTTCCAGTGCGCGGCCAGTCCCCGTTCGGCGATTTCGTCCATGCGCCGGGTCCGGATCTGTACTTCCACCCAGCGGTTCTGCGGGCCGAGCACCGTGACATGCAGGCTTTCGTAACCGTTGCTTTTCGGAACGGAAATCCAGTCGCGCATCCGGTGGGGGTTTGGCTGGTACATGTCCGTGACGATCGAAAATACCTGCCAGCATTCCGAACGTTCCCTTTCCTGCGGGGTGTCGAGGATGACGCGGATGGCGAACAGGTCGTAGATTTTCTCGAAATCTACCTGCTGTTTTTTCAGTTTGCTGTTGATGGAATGAATGGACTTGGTGCGCCCCTTGATGTCGAACTGCAAGCCGGCGGCTTCGAGTTTCCGCCTGACCGGTTCGATAAATTCGGCGATATAGGCATCGCGCGAGCGTTTGGTTTCGTTCAGCCGGGTCTTGATATAGCTGTACTGTTCCGGATCGACGTATTTGAGCGAGAGGTCTTCCAGTTCGCTTTTGATTTTGTACAGGCCCAGCCGGTGGGCCAGCGGGGCGTAGAGATACGACACTTCGGTGGCCAGGCGGAGGCGGCTGTCTTCCCCGATCTGTTTGCCCAGACGCATCATGCAGAGCCGGTCGGCAATCATGATCAGGATCACCCGCACGTCTTCGGCAAAAGAAAACAGGAGGTGATGGAAGTTTTCGGAATTGACGGCCGTATTGCGGGCATAAAGGTCGGAGGTTTTTCGCAGCCGGTCGATCAGGAGCGAGACTTCTTTGCTGAACACGGCTTCCACTTCTTCGACCGGGATGTGCTTCTTCAAAACCGGGCGGTAGAGCAGCATGGCAATCACGGCTGTTCGCCGCAAGCCGATGTCCGAGGTGGCTATCAGGGCGGTGGAGACGTTCCGCAACAGGCCGTTGATGCCGTTCGGGTCGCGTCCGTAGCAGTCGGTCACATTGATCTGCTTCATCAATGCTTTCATTTTCCGGATGTCGTCTTTTTCCAGACAGGAAGACAAATCCGAGAGTAACCGGCGGTATACGGAAAAAAACGTTTTCTTTTCTTCCGGCGTAAAAAAAGGAACTGTAACCATGTTTCGTTACTGATTAAGTCAAATTCTGCGGTAAAAGTATCTTTTTTTCCCGAGATGGCGACCCGTTTTGCCGGGTATTTCATATATTTGTCCTGATTTATAATTACATTACTGTATGCTATTAACAGAAGAAGACCGGCAACTGCTGTCGGAAAAACAGATACCGGAGTCGCAACTGAGAGAACAGCTGGTGCGTTTTTCGCAGGGATTCCCGTTCATGGATATCGTTGCTCCGGCCACTGTGCGGAAGGGGATTTGCGTCTTTACGGCGAAAGAACGCGAAGCCTGTATAAAGACCTGGGACGCTTACCGGGCAAAGGATCGGGAGATTCTGAAATTTGTTCCGGCATCCGGCGCCGCCAGTCGTATGTTTAAGGATTTGTACGCGTTTTTGTCAGCTCCCCGCGAGACGCCGGTTACCGGGTTTGAAAAGCGGTTTTTCGACGGGATTGCCGACTTCGCTTTTTACGATCTCCTGAACGGGTGGTGCCGCGGGCGGGAGGGGCGTGATATCCCCGCGCTGCTGGCGGCCGGGCGCTACAAGTCGGTGGCGGCAGCCCTGCTGGAGGGGGACGGACTGGGATATGGGCGGCTGCCCAAGGGCCTGCTTCTGTTCCACGCTGCGGACGGCGGAGCGCGGACGGCGCTGGAGGAACAGCTGGTCGAAGGCGCCCTGTATGCCTCGAACCGGGCCGGCGAGGTGCATGTTCACCTGACGGTGTCGCCCGAACACTTGCCGCTTTTTGAACGGATGGCGAAGGAGAAGGCGCCGCTTTATGAGCGGATGTTCGGCGTGAAATACACGATTTCATGGAGTGTACAGTCGCCCGGTACCGATACCGTCGCCGTCGACGCTACCAACGAGCCGTTTCGCGAACCCGGCGGGGCGCTGCTGTTCCGCCCCGGCGGTCACGGGGCGCTGATCGGAAACCTGGACCGGGTGGATGCGGACGTGATCTTTGTCAAAAATATCGACAACGTGGTTCCCGACCATCTCAAGGCGCCGACGGTGCTGTTCAAGAAGGCGCTTGCGGGACTGCTCGTCGGCCTGCAGGAAAAGATATTCGGTTATCTCCGCCTGATTGAAAGCGGAGGCTATACGCGCAGGCAGGTGGAAGAAATGATTTATTTCCTGCAAAACCGGCTGTGTGTCAAAAATCCGGAGATGAAGTATCTTGAGGATGCGGAGCTGATTCTGTATATCAGGCAGAAGTTGCTGCGTCCGTTGCGCGTGTGCGGGATGGTGCGCAATACCGGCGAGCCGGGCGGCGGCCCCTTTCTGGTCAGGAGTGCAAAGGATGGCGTGGTCTCGCTGCAGATTGTGGAAAGTTCGCAGATTGACCTTGCCGATCCGCAGAAGAAGGCGGTCTTCGAGCGGAGCGCCTACTTCAACCCGGTGGATCTGGTCTGCGCCCCGAAAGGACCGGACGGACGGAAGTATCACCTGCCGGACTTTGTGGACGGGAACGCCGGCTTCATCTCGCGCAGGAGCAGGGATGGCCGCGAACTGAAGGCGCTGGAACTGCCCGGACTGTGGAACGGAGCGATGAGCGACTGGAACACGGTGTTTGTTGAGGCGCCGCCCGAGACGTTCAATCCGGTGAAATCGGTGATCGACCTCCTGCGTCCACAGCACCAGCCTCTGGCCGGGGATCTGTAGGCGCGAGGGCGGCAAAGCCCGGTCGCTGCCGGCTCGCCCACCCTGTTTTTCGCATAACAGATGTTTCCCTGCCGGCAGGCGCTGGGAAATCTTTTGTACTTTTGCACCACAATTGACTGGAGACGCAAAATGAAAATCGGAACCATAGATTTGGGGGAACGTCCGGTGATGCTGGCCCCGATGGAGGATGTGACGGATATCACTTTCCGTTTAATGTGCAAGCGCTTCGGTGCGGATATGGTTTACACCGAATTTGTATCGGCCGACGCCCTTGTCCGGCATGTGAACCGAACAAGGGAAAAATTGACCGTGAACGAAGCGGAACGCCCAGTAGCCATTCAGCTCTATGGCAGAGAGGCGGCTACGGTGGTCGAGGCGGCGCGGCTGTGCGAGGCGGCGCGTCCGGATGTGATCGACCTGAACTTCGGCTGTCCGGTCAGGAAAGTGGCCGGCAAGGGCGCGGGCGCGGGCCTGTTGCGCAATCTCCCGCTGATGCTCGACATCGCCCGCGAGACGGCAAAGGCCGTGCACCTTCCCGTGACGGTGAAAACACGCCTGGGCTGGGACGCCGGAGACCGGCCGATCGTGGAACTGGCCGAACGGTTGCAGGACTGTGGCATTGCCGCGCTGTCGATCCACGGGCGCACCCGTGCGCAGATGTATGCCGGCGAAGCGGACTGGAGGCTGATCGGCGAAGTGAAAAACAATCCCCACATGCACATTCCCGTCATAGGCAACGGCGACATTACGTCCGCCGAAAAATGCGCGGAGTGTTTTGATCGCTACGGAGTGGACGGGGTGATGATCGGGCGTGCAAGCATCGGACGGCCCTGGATTTTCCGCGAAGTGAAACATTTCCTGGCTACTGCCGGGCCGTTGCCTGCCGAGTCGCCCGCCTGGTACCTGGACGTCCTGAAACGGCAGGTGCTGCAAAGCGTGGAACGGCTGGACGAACGCCGCGGCATCCTGCATATCCGCCGTCACCTGGCCGCTACGCCGCTCTTCAAGGGCATCCCCGACTTCAAACCCACGCGCGTAGCCTTGTTGCGTGCCGAAACGGTCGGGCAGTTGTTCGACCTGCTGGACCGGCTCCATGAACGGTTAGCCGTCGGCAACTGAAACGGAAAGGCCTACGAAAGCGCCAGCATCCGCAGGATCGGGCGGACCGCCTTTTCGCGAAGGGCTTCGTCGACCGTAATTTCGGGCTGTCCGTCGCGCAGACAGCGATACAGTTTTTCCATCGTATTCAGCCGCATGAAATGACATTCGTTGCAGGCGCACGTGCTGTCGTTTGGCGGTGCGGGAATGAATGTCTTGGACGGGCTGCGTTTCCTCATTTCGTGAATGACGCCGCTCTCCGTGGCTACGATAAACTGTGTCCCGGACGACCGGACCGTGTGATTCAGCAGCGCCGCCGTCGAGCCGATGAATCCTGCAACCTGCAACACCGGCTGTTTACATTCGGGATGCGCAATCACTTCCGCTTCCGGCCAGGCTTGTTTCAGCGCCAGGATTTTTTCCAGGGAAAACTGCTCGTGCACGTGACATGCGCCTTCCCACAGCACCATCCGGCGTCCGGTGATGCTGTTGATGTAATTGCCCAGGTTGCGGTCGGGTCCGAAAATCAACTTTTCGTCCTCCGGAAAGGATTCGACAATCCTGCGGGCGTTAGTCGAGGTCACCACCACATCCGTCAGCGCCTTGACGGCCGCCGTCGTATTGACATACGAAACCACCGTATGTCCGGGATGCTGCCGGATAAATTCGGCGAATGCATCCGCCGGACAACTGTCGGCCAGCGAACAGCCTGCCGCCACATCGGGGATAAGCACCTTTTTTGCCGGGCACAAAATTTTAGCCGTTTCGCCCATGAAGTGGACGCCGCACAGTACGATCACATCCGCCTCTGTCTTTGCCGCCCATTGCGCCAGCGCCAGGCTGTCGCCCACGCAGTCGGCCACATCCTGGATGTCGCCCGTCTGGTAGTAGTGCGCCAGGATCACGGCATTCTTTTCCCTGCGCAGCCGGTCGATCGCAACGGCATAATCTGTTTGAGTTTCCATCTCTGTTTTTTTCTGTTCCGCCGCAAAGTTACACGATAAATCGGATTCCGGAAAACGGCTGCCGCATGGTGCGGGAACACCTTGTCTTCCGGTCCGGTGTTCAGCTTACTTTCAACGTAATGGCATACGTATAGCGTTTGCCGGGCTGGAAGATGTCCGCAACGGGGACGGTCCAGTTGTATTCGTTGCCGTTGAGACGGAAAGTCACGCGGCGCGTACCGCCCGTACCCGGGATGACAACGGCGTCGAACGTCGCGATGCTTCCCGATGCGGTGGTTGCCCTCCGCATCGGAAAAGCGAGGTTGCCTTCCGGCACAAACTGCCTGTCCGAAAGCGAGAATCCGGCCTTCACCGGCATACCGGACATGGTGGCGGTGATGTCTGCAAAATCGGAATCGACCAGGCCCGTACC
>JAIRXI010000339.1 GCA_031268395.1 Tannerella sp.
ACGCCGACCAGTGGGCGCAAACCATCCGCGACGCCGGCCTGACGGGCATCGTCCTGACGTGCAAGCATCACGACGGCTTCTGCCTCTGGCCCAGCGCCTACACCGAACACTCCGTAAAAAACAGTCCCTTCCTCGACGGAAAGGGGGATGTGGTGAAGGCCGTGTCCGACGCCTGCCGTAAATACGGCCTTTTTTTCGGTGTCTACTTGTCGCCCTGGGACCGGAACTTTGCTCAATACGCCACACCGGAGTATGTCACGTATTACCGTAACCAGCTTACGGAATTGCTCACCAACTATGGCGAAGTGTCCGAAGTCTGGTTCGACGGCGCCAACGGCGGCGACGGCTACTACGGCGGTGCACGCGAAACGCGGAGGATTGACAACCGTACCTATTATGACTGGCCGAATACCTTCGCCATTGTGCGCCGTTTAGCGCCCCGTGCAGCCATGTTCAGCGATGCCGGTCCGGACATCCGCTGGTGTGGCAATGAAAGCGGGTTTGCCGGCGAAACCAACTGGTGTACCATCTCCGTCGATACGCTCCATCCCGGAAAGTCGGGTATCAAAGCATTACTGAACACCGGCTCGGAAGACGGCACGTCGTGGCTTCCAGCTGAGGTGGACGTCTCCATCCGTCCGGGATGGTTCTACCATGCCTCGGAAGACAACCGCGTGAAATCGCCCGAGGAACTCTTCAAGATATACCTCGAATCCGTTGGACGCGGCTCAAGCCTTATCCTCAACATCCCTCCGGACCGGCGCGGACTGCTTCACGAAAACGACATAAACGCACTGCTCGGCTGGAAGAAACTGCTCAACGAAACGTTTGCCGTGAACCTGGCCGCCGGTGCCAAAGCCAAGGCCGACACGTGGCGCGGAAAATCGCGACGCTATGCCGCCGCGAACGCGACCGACGGAGACAGGGAAACCTGCTGGGCAACTGACGACGGCGTGACGGCCGGCAGCATCGAAATAGACCTGGGTACACGGCAAAAGGTAAACTACATCCTGCTGCAGGAATACATCCGCCTTGGCCAGCGCGTCAAGGCTTTTGAGGTAGAAGCAAAGGTCGGGGACCACTGGGAAAAGGTGGCCGGAGGTACGACGGTCGGATACAAGCGCATCCTGCCACTCGGCGGTGTCGAGGCGTCCGCCGTCCGCGTCCATATCAGAGAAGCAAAAGCCTGCCCGTTGATTTCCAGTGTCGAAGTATATTAGTGAAATAAACCTATTCTCAACTGTTTAAAAAGTCGTTATATGAAAAAGATTGAAATTTTATGCGTATGCACTTTATTCCTTTGCGCAGCATCCTGCAAACTGTTTGCGCAGACAGTATCCGAAGGGAAGAGCGGTAACATTCCGCTTCCCTCTCCCGCTCAACTGCACTGGCAGCAGAAGGAGCGGATGATGTTTGTACACTTCGACCCGAGTACCTGGCTGGGGCAGGAGGGTGACAACCTTTCGTCCCCGCTCGAAAAAATGTACCTGTCGGCGCTCAAGACGGATCAGTGGTGCGAAGTGGCCCGTTCGTGGGGCGCCAAAACGATCCTGTTTGTAGCAAAACATGGCGGCGGATTCTGCTGGTGGCAAACCCAAACGTCCGAGTATGGTATCCGGAATATTCCATGGAAGGACGGAAAGGGTGATGTGCTGAAAGACCTGTCTGAATCGTGCCGGAAGTACGGTCTGGAACTGGGTATATACATCTGTGCGACCAATGGGACCTGGGGCGCAAAAGACGGCGGGACCACGGAAGACCCTGCAAAACAAGAAGCCTATAACCGCATGTACCGGCAGCAGCTGACGGAAGTCCTGACACGCTATGGGGCCATCTGCGAAGTATGGTTCGACGGGAGTTGCCATATCCCGATAGACGACCTGCTGCGCGAACATGCGCCCGACGCTGTTGTTTTTCAAAGCCCTTCGGCAACGCTGCGCTGGGTGGGCAACGAGGACGGTATCGCTCCCGACCCGAACTGGTACACGCTGTCGTCGAAAGATCTGGCTACGGGCGTGGCAACCGCCGTACATTCCGACCTCAACGGCGATGCGTATGCTCCGGTCGAAGCCGACGTGCCGTTGCTGAAACACGGCGGCCACAAATGGTTCTGGGCGCCGAATACGGATCATCTCCTGTCGACGGGCGAGGAATTGATGTCGCTCTACTACAAGTCCGTCGGACGCGGTTCGATGCTGCTGCTCAATTCCACGCCCGACACATCCGGACTGATTCCCGCCTCGCACGTCGCCCGTTACAAGTCGTTCGGCGAGGAAATTGCGGCGCGGTTCGACCGTCCGCTCAAACACGCCTCCGGAAGCGGGGAAGTCATTGAAATCGCTTTCCCCGAATTGACGGACGTCAATCATGTGATCCTGCAGGAAAACCTGTCGAAGGGTCAGCGGGTAATCGAATACGCAATCGAAGGTTCGGCGGACGGAGGAAGTACGTGGAAAAAACTGTACGGCGGGAGTTCCGTCGGACACAAGAAAATCGACCATTTTCCGACGATTGCCGTAAACAGTGTGCGCGTCCGTTTTGTCAGGTCCAAAGCCACGCCCGACATTGTCAATTTTGCGGTATATAACGTCCAAAGCAAATTGAAGGACATGGACGAGGCAGTCATTGGAAACTGGGATGCCTCGACGTTCGACACGGCGGAATGGAAGGAATTGACATTCGACCTGTCGCCGCACGTGACGCAAGCCGGACAGTATGAAATAAAGTTTCAGATACTGGCGCGCGACGTCTCGGATTACTCGCGTGCCGGTCTGGAGTTTAAGGACTGGAAACTTGAAATGTCGAATGGCGCCGTTGAACAGACGGACGGATACACATTCCGCATCACCCGTTCGCAACAGACACCGGGCGAAGATAAAACGATCCTGAAAATCGCCGTCCGGCAGAAACCCCTGATAACTTCGGGCGACATCCTGATACGGAGAATTACTTATTAAGTCTGAAAAAGCATGATAGGAAAAGGTGGAGGCAAACAAGTTTCCTCCCTTTTTCATGTCCGCCCGTTTGCAAAAAAACATTACCTTTGCATCATTCATATTTAAAACATATTTATACTACGATGATTAAAAAGATTCTGTTTATTTTCAATGCAGCCGTTTGGCTGCTTCTGGCCGCCTGCGGGAAAGAGGTTTTACCGCCACAGGCCGTGGGGCCGGTGCCTGACGAAAACCAGATGGCATGGCACG
>JAIRXI010000048.1 GCA_031268395.1 Tannerella sp.
TCGGCGATTGCTTCGTCGTTCCTCCTCGCAATGACGGCGGCATTCGGCTTTTGAAACAGTTCCTCTCCGTCTTCCTCCGTGTTTGAATCGGGAGGAGACGGAGAGGCTCCTTGCGGTGCGTGAAACTCTTACAGGTTATTTATTTCGCATCCCCAATGGACATGTTGGGTTTATTTACACTCTCCTTGCTTCGTCCGAGCATCCTTGCGGTTGCCCGGATGCTACTTCACAGGGAGAGCATAAAAATGCTCCATTCGCCAGCGGTTCCGGACATTCCCGGAAAATTCCGTACATTTGTCGGAGTATGTGTAATATTTTGGGAAATGAATATCAAATCGTTGAATATTAAAGGGCAGTTGTGGACGCTGGACGAGCCGTTTGTGATGGGGATTCTGAACGTGACGCCGGATTCCTTTTACGGGGACAGCCGGGCGCAAACCGGGACGGATATCCGCCGGCGGATAGAAACCGTCCTGGCGGAAGGCGGCAGGATGATTGACGTGGGCGGTTATTCGTCCCGACCGGATGCGGCGGACGTTTCCGTGGCGGAAGAGCGGCGGCGCCTGATGCCGGCCCTGGAATTGCTCAACACACACTATCCGGATGTCGCCGTGTCGATAGATACCTTCCGGGCGGATGTTGCGCAATGGGCGGTGGAGGAATACGGCGTGGCCGTTGTCAATGATATTTCCGGCGGCACGCTCGACGCGCGGATGTTTGAGACGGTTGCGCGGCTGCGCGTGCCTTATGTCCTGATGCATATTCGCGGTACGCCCCAAACCATGCGGCAACTGACGGACTATGCAGACCTGACGGAAGAAATCATGCTTTATTTTGCGGAAAAGCTGCGCGCGCTCCGGCTGCTGGGCGTGAACGACGTCATCCTTGACCCCGGTTTCGGATTTGCCAAAACGCTGGAGCAGAATTACGAACTGATGCGGAGCCTGCCCGAATTTGCAGCGTTTGAAGCGCCGCTGCTGGTCGGCATTTCCCGCAAGCGGATGATATCCGGCCTGCTGGACGTAACGGCCGGAGAGTGCCTGAACGGGACGACCGTCCTCCATACCTTCGCGCTGCTCAACGGCGCGACCATCCTGCGGGTACACGATGTCAAAGCCGCCGTGGAAGCCGTGAAAATAACCGCTAAACTGAAAATCGAATCAATATGTTAGTTTCGTTTGGAATCAAGGACGCGATAGACATCCTTCTGGTTGCCTACTTTCTCTATCAGACCTACAAACTGATGAAGAGTTCGGGAACGCTGGTGATATTCGGCGGCCTGGTATCTGTCATCGTGATCTGGATACTGGTCTCGCAGGTGCTGGAAATGCGTTTGATGGGCACCATTCTGGACAAGTTCATCAGTGTCGGCTTCATCGTTATTGTCATCCTGTTTCAGGATGATATCCGGCGTTTTCTGGTGGCGCTTGGATCCAACCGGGGCTGGAAATTCCTGGTCAAGTTCTTTTCCCGGAGAGAGGAAGGCCCCGTCAGCCAGTATATAACTCCCGTCATCCTGGCCTGCCTGAATCTGGCGAAGACAAAAACGGGCGCCCTGATCGTGATCCAGAAGGAAATGGATCTGACGGCATATATCCACACGGGCGAGATGTTTTCGGCCGAAGTGAATGCCCGCCTGATCGAAAACATTTTCTTCAAGAACAGTCCCCTGCACGACGGCGCCATGATCATCGTCGGCAACCGGATCAGGGCGGCCGCGTGTATCCTGCCTGTGGCGCAAAATGCCGCCATCCCCAAAGAGATGGGGCTGCGTCACCGTTCCGGACTGGGCCTGTCGAAAGAGACGGATGCCATCGTGATCATCGTCTCCGAAGAGCGGGGCACCATTACGGTGGCACACAGCGGAATAATCACCAGACCGCTGTCGGCCGAGAGCCTCCAGCAAATCCTCTCCGGCGAACAGGATGTGAAAAGGTATAGTTAAATAACCGAAAATATCCGGCCCCGGACAAAAATAACCGGGAGATATTGCCATCCTTACATGGCATTTTAATATTTTTGTGGCCCGGAATAGAGACCCTGATTCCATATTTATATAAAAAGAACAAGTAAAATGACTGATTTAATACAGACTATCGTTGCAAGGGCAAAAGCTGACAGACAGCGTATCGTGTTGCCCGAAGGGACGGAGGAGAGAACGTTGAAAGCGGCAGACCGACTGCTGGCTGACGAAGTGGCCCACATTATATTGACGGGCGATCCGGACGAAATCCATTCGCTGGCGGCAGGTTTCGGGCTGAAGCATATAGATCGGGCGACGATCGTTGACCCGAAACGGTATGCCCGGAAACAGGCTTACGCCGAATTGCTGTTTCAACTGCGGCAGCCGAAAGGCATGACGCCCGAAAAGGCCGCTGTGCTGGCAGAAGATCCCCTGTATCTGGCGTGTCTGATGATCAAGGCCGGCGATGCGGACGGCGAGATTGCCGGCGCACGCAATACCACGGGAGATGTCCTGCGTCCCGCACTGCAGATCATCAAAACCGTACCGGGCATTTCCTGTGTGTCGGGCGCTTTTCTGATGTTCCTGAAAGATGCCACGCCCGGCGGCGACCGCATACTGGTGTTTGCCGACTGTGCCGTGCTTCCGAATCCGACGGCCTCCGAACTGGCACAGATTGCCGTTTTGACCGCCCGGACGGCGAAAATGCTGGTCGGCGTGGAACCGCGCGTTGCCATGCTGAGTTTCTCGACCAAAGGCAGCGCCTCGCACGCAATGGTGGACAAGGTGACGGAAGCAACCCGCCTGGCAAGGGAGATGCAGCCGGAACTGACGATCGACGGAGAACTGCAGGCCGACGCCGCGCTGGTGGAAAGCGTGGCGCGGAAAAAAGCCCCGGACAGCCTGATCGCCGGCAGGGCGAACGTGCTGGTTTTCCCTTCGCTCGAAGTGGGGAACATCAGCTACAAACTGGTACAGCGGCTGGCGGGCGCCGAAGCTGTCGGGCCGATCCTGCAGGGGATGGCGGCGCCGGTGAACGACCTGTCGCGTGGCTGTTCGACAGATGATATTTATAAAATGGTAGCGATAGCCTGCAATCAGGCTATCGGATTGAAAAATAATTAATATTCGAATTATGATGACATTGGTTTTAAATTGCGGAAGCAGTTCGATCAAATACAAGCTTTTTGACATGGCCTCGGGAAAAGTGATGGCACAGGGTGGCATTGAGCGGATCGGCCTGCCGGGCACGCTGCTGAAACTGACGGCCCCAGAAGGGGAAAAAGTGACCGTCGAAAAGGAAATATCCGGTCACGAAGAAGGAATTGCTTTTATTTTGAGTGTGCTGACGGACGGGACGCTCGGCTGCATCAAAGACTATGGTGAAATTGGCGCCGTGGGGCATCGCGTCGTACACGGAGGCGAAAAATTCTCGAACAGCGTCCTGATTGACGACGAAGTCATCGCAAAGGTGCTCGAATGTTCGGAGTTGGCCCCCCTGCATAACCCCGCCAATCTGGAAGGGATCTACGCTATCCGGAAAATCCTGCCGGGTACGCCGCAGGTGGCCGTTTTCGACACGGCTTTCCACCAGTCGATGCCCGATTATGCATACATGTACGGGCTGCCCTACGAGACTTACGAGACCTACGGCGTCCGCCGCTACGGTTTCCACGGCACCAGCCACCGTTATGTCTCCTATCGCGCCTGCAAAATCCTGGACATCCCCTACGAAGAACAGCGCATCATCACCGCGCATATCGGCAACGGCGGTTCGATTACGGCCATCCGGAACGGGAAATCCGTCGACACGTCGATGGGACTCACGCCGGTCGAAGGGCTGCTGATGGGGACGCGTTGCGGAGACGTGGATGCAGGCGCGCTGCCTTTCCTTATGAAAAAGGAGCAACTGGACGTGGCCGGCCTGTCCGACCTGCTCAACAAGCGCAGCGGCGTGTGGGGCGTTTCGGGCGTTTCTTCGGATATGCGCGAACTGGAAGCCGCCTGTGCGGAAAACAATCCCCGCGCCCTGCTCGCCATGAAAATGTACATCTATCGCGTCAAGAAATACGTCGGCGCGTATGCGGCGGCCCTGGGAGGCATCGACCTCCTGGTCTTTACCGGCGGCGTGGGAGAAAACCAGTGTTCGTTGCGCGCCGAAGTCTGCCGTAATATGGAATTTATGGGCATACAGCTGGACGAACCGAAAAACAGCGGCGTTTGCGGCCGGGAAATGGTCATCAGCACGCCGGACAGCATGGTGAAGGTCATCGTCGTACCTACCGACGAAGAATACATGATTGCTTCCGACACCCAAATGATTCTGCACCTGTAGCCGGTATTTGTACAACCCTCCAAAATAAAACAAAGAATGAATTATAAATTTCTGTCAATGATCGGTATCTTCCTGTGGAGTGCGTCATGCACCCCGAAGACGGGACCGGACACGTCTTCGAGAGACCGCGTGCGTCTGATCACGCTCGACCCGGGACATTTCCATGCAGCGCTGGTACAAAAGACTTCCTATCCGCAGGTCGACAGCGAAGTCTATGTATATGCCCCGGAAGGCGAAGACGTGGCGGAGCACCTGAAAAAAATCGCGGCCTACAACACACGTGCCGAATCGCCTGCGCAGTGGGACGAAAAAGTCTACACCGGTGCGGATTATCAGGAAAAAATGCTGCGCGAGAAAAAGGGGAACGTCGTTGTGCTGGCCGGCAACAACGGCAAGAAAACGGATTACATCCGCAATGCCGTCTCCGCCGGCTTGCATGTGCTGGCCGACAAACCCATGGCCATCGGCATAGCCGATTTCGAGCAGTTGAAGGAATGTTTTGAGATCGCCGGCAGGAATAAGGTGCTGCTCTACGACATCATGACCGAACGCTTCGAGATCACCACAATGCTGCAACGCGCCTTTTCAAGGCAGCCGGCCGTCTACGGGGAACAGCTGGCGGGCACGCCCGACGATCCGGCCGTCACCAAGGAAAGCGTGCACCACTTCTTCAAGACCGTTTCGGGTAATCCGCTGATACGCCCCGCCTGGTTTTTCGATACGGAACAGCAGGGCGAAGGCATCGTAGACGTAACAACGCATCTGGTCGACCTCGTGCAGTGGGCCTGTTTCCCGGAGCAGATCATCCGCTACGGGACAGACATTGAACTGCTCAATGCCAGCCACTGGACCACCCCCCTCTCGCCCGCCCAGTTCAGGGAAGTGACCGGCCGGGACTCCTATCCCGAATACCTGCGGAAGGACGTCCGCGACGACACGCTGCATGTATATGCCAACGGCAACATCATTTACAGCATCAAGGGTGTACATGCCAAAGTGTCGGTGACGTGGAACTATACGTATCCCGAAGGCGGGGGCGACACGCATTATTCCGTGATGAAAGGCAGCAGGGCACACCTGATCATCGAACAGGGGAAAGAACAGAACTACAGGCCGGTTCTGTCGATCCGGATGACGCCGGGGACGGATGCGGAAGCGTACGAAAAAGACCTGTCGGATGCGCTGAAGGTCATCTCGGAACAGTATCCGGGCGTCGGCCTGCACAAACTGGAGGAGGGTCTCTGGCAGGTTATCGTCCCAGAGCATTACCACAACGGCCATGAAGCGCATTTTGGCCAGGTAATGGAAAATTTCCTGTCTTTCCTGAAGGAAGGTGCCCTGCCGGAATGGGAAGTACCCAACATGCTGGCCAAATACTATGTGACAACGCACGCGCTGGAACGGGCGAAACGCGCAAATGAACGGTAATGATTAACGATGGGGGGAGAGGAGTCGGCGAATCCGTCAATCCCCCATTATTAACGAAGAACGGGTTCTTCGTTAAACGCATGATTCTAGCCTGCGCAAAGTATGACAGTTTTTTCGACTTATCTTGAACTGTCCATTCCGAACGGAAAGGGAGTTACTTTTTCCGGGAGATTCTGGCTTCCGGCCAGTAGTTCTGCTGTCGGTAATATCTTAACAGGAAATCCCGGTTGTCCTGCATGACGGAGACTTCCATGCCGGGCGCTTCGGAATCGATGAATGCGACCAGACTGTTTTCAATCAGATAATTGACAAATTCTCTGGATACGCCTGAATCGAAAAAAAGAATCTCAAGTACATATTCCTTTCCCGGAATGTAATAAGCGTTGTCCGGGTCCGCAATGGCGGCGATGATATCGCCGAAATAATACTCCACCCCCGTTTCGGGATTGATGAAGAACACAACAGGCCCGTCTTTCCCTTTCATAGTGCGGCGGATGTCGGTCAGCAGTTCCGCTTTCATCTGCTTTGTTTTTTCCACTTCTTCCGCCTTCGGGAAGCGAATGTTCAGAAAACGGTTATACAGGTCGCACAGTTCTTCCGCGTTTTTCAGGAAGGCGATCCGCCTGCCGTGAGTGATCTGCAGGAAATCCGCTTCCGTTTCCCTGACAAGCAACTTCTTCTTTTCCAGATCGTCGAAAGCGGACGCGCCGGCAGGATCCGTTTCCCTCTTTTGCGAATAGTCGAACAGGAAGGCGGAACCCATCTGCTGCCACACGTCTCCCCACTTCACCACGCCCATTGCCACGCAGGTATGGTCGGGTATGATCTGCTCGCTGTCAAGCGTAAAAAACTCTTTTGACATGTTGATCCGCGTGCCGGAAGAGATATGTTCGACAATATATTCCGTCTCTTTTTTTTCCCGGAAAAGAAAATTTCCGGTCTTGCGTGCGGACAGACTTTTCAGCAGCGGATACAGCGGATGTTCCCTGCCCGTCAGGTGCGCCAGCTCGTCGGAAGCCCGCTGTGCCAGCAGCGAGAAATGGTGGTTGAACAGGTAGTTTACGCTGAGGTCGTAAAAGACCATTTCCTGCTCCCGCACCGACTCCGCGAAATTGGCTTCGCCTGCTTCGCCGATCCGCTGTTCCGCCCTTTCGGCCAGGCTGTCCGTAAAGGCGGCATGTTCGATGAAGTGGAGGTAGCACTTGCCGCTCAGGAAATCCAGCCGCTCCCTTATGTCGCCCGCGCCCGCGCCGGGAGACAGGCGGAGATACTGCTGCATGTGTTCATTCTGCGGAGTGTTTTCAAATTCGCTGTCGAACAGGTCATAAATTTCCCGGATGGCCTCCGTATGGTTGCCGTCCCGGAAAAACGGGTCGAAAATGCCGATGCCGTCTTCCTTCCCCCAGCGCGAAAGCGCGTGCCAGGCCAGAAAATAAAGGTCATACAGATTGATTTCGTCGGGATAATATTCTTGCCCCGTGTCGTAAAAGGGCAACGCCTTCCCGTACAGTTCCCCGTGCCGTTCCGTGAAGGTACGGAAAAGGCCGGTTTCGCTGATCACGTCCTCAAAATAGGCAGTCAGTATGCACGCCAGTTGAATGGCCCTTTCGGCAGAGCCGCAGTCCGCTCGCAGGTCCGACGGCAGGATGATTTTCAGCACCCTGTTGCACAGCCGCAGATAGGCAGACGCGGAGGGAGAGGTTCCGGAATGAAATCTCATCCAGTCCTGCATCACTGCAATATCGGACTTCATGCGGAATTTGTTTTTGGCAGGAGACATAATCGTTGTATTGTTCGTTTATTTTTTTGCGGGCAAAGATACGGAAAGTTTCCGGAGAGGAAAAGCGGAAACCCGTCAGGATGCATTTTCCCCTGGATTTTTTGCGCTTAGCGCAAAATACGCTACTTTTGCGGGAAAGAAAAAAGGGTTTTGACAAGTAAATCGGAAAATAGATGAAGAAGTACCTGCTGGACTTAACGGTGAAAGAGAACATGCGTCTCCGCCGCGACTGCAACCTGCTCAAACTGACGGCCGCTATGGCGTTGCCGGAAATGCAGCCGGGACAGTTTGTGGAAGTGCGGGTAGACGGTTCGCCGGGAACATTTTTGCGCCGGCCAATTTCGATTCATTATGTAGACAGGGAGTTGAATGAACTGTGGCTCCTGATACGCCAGGTCGGCGAAGGCACGCGGTGGATGGCGAAAGCGGTCGCGGGCGATACGGTGAATGTGCTCCTGCCGCTGGGAAAAGGGTTCACCATTCCGCTGCGCTCGCGCCGTACCAAACTGTTGCTTGTGGGCGGCGGAGTGGGTGTGGCGCCGTTACTGTATCTGGGCGACAGGCTGAGACAGACCGGATTTGCCCCGGTATTTCTGCTGGGCGCACGCACGCGGGAAGACCTGTTACAGCTGGATGCCTTCCGGAAAAGAGGCTCCGTCCATGTCGCCACGGAAGACGGCTCGCAGGGAGAGAAGGGGCTGGTGACGGATCATTCCCTTTTGCGCAACCGACGGTTTAACTGGCTGTACTGTTGCGGCCCGAAACCGATGATGGCGGCGCTTGACCGGTATGCGCAACAGACCGGCTCTCTCTGCGAAGTATCACTCGAAAACACGATGGCCTGCGGCATCGGCGCCTGCCTCTGCTGTGTGGAACGGACAAGAACAGGTCATGCCTGTGTCTGTACCGAAGGGCCTGTCTTTCCCGCCGGCCGGATGGAATGGACTCGGTAAGTCAGCAAACAAAATATGGCAGCATTAAAGATACAGATAGCCGGCCTGACGTTGAAAAATCCGGTCATGACGGCTTCGGGGACATTTGGATATGGCCTTGAGTATGCCGACCTGATCGATCTTTCGTGTCTGGGCGGCATGGTGGTGAAGGGGACCACCCTGGAACCGCGCGAAGGGAATCCGTATCCGCGGATGGCCGAGACGCCGCAGGGCATGATTAACGCCGTGGGACTGCAAAACCGGGGAGCGGATTATTTTATCCGGGAGATCTATCCGAAGATAAAGCATATAAATACGAATATCCTTGTCAACGTCAGCGGATCGTCGGTAGAGACGTATGTGGCATGTGCGGAAAAAATAGCGTCGCTGGAAAGCATCCCGGCCATCGAACTGAACATCTCCTGCCCGAACGTGAAGCAGGGCGGGATGGCGTTTGGCGTGACCCGGGGGGGAGCGGCGGAAGTGGTGCACGCGGTACGCAGGGTCTATCCCAAAACGCTGATTGTAAAACTGTCGCCCAATGTGACGGATATAGCCGGAATCGCGTGCGCCGTCGAAGACGAAGGCGCCGACGCCGTGTCGCTGATCAACACGCTGCTGGGCATGGCCGTCGACGCAGAGGCGCGCCGTCCCGTGCTGTCGACCGTCACCGGCGGACTGTCGGGGCCGTGCATAAAGCCGGTCGCGCTGCGCATGGTCTGGCAGGTCGCCCGCGCGGTGAATATCCCGGTCATCGGAATGGGCGGGATTGCCGGCTGGAAAGATGCCGTTGAATTTATGCTGGCCGGCGCTTCCGCCGTGCAGATCGGAACCTGCAACTTTGTCGACCCCACCCTTTGCCTTAAGGTCATCAGCGGACTGAACGATTATTGCGACCGGCATGGATTTGCCTCGGCCGGCGAACTGACCGGCGCGCTGCGGATATGATTCGGCAATTCCGTCTTTCCCCCAAAAAACAATGATTCCATTCAAAAAAAATCAGGCATTGCCAATGAAACGAATACTTCTTTTCACCTGCGCCCTTTTGCTGTCGGACCTGGCAGCGGCGCAAAACATATTCATTCCCGACGGGCCTTTCAAGGCCTGCCTGGTTGAACATTTCGATACGGACGGCGACGGAGAGATTTCCCCGGCAGAAGCGGCGGCCGTGAAAATCATCGAATGTACGGACAGACCGCTCGCCTCCCTGCAAGGCATCGAATATTTCACTTCGCTGGAAGAACTGGACTGTTCGTTCTCGGACTTTTTCGAACGGGGCAGCCTGACTTCCTTCGATCTCAGCCACAATCCGGCGCTCAAGAAACTGCGTTGCGACAACAACCGCCTGGATACGCTGGACCTCAGTCACAATCCGGAACTGATCGAAGTGAGCTGCCGGAACAATTTCCTGAAAACGCTGGATATAAGCGGCCACCGCCGGCTGGAGGAACTGCTTTGCGACAACAACCGCCTGGAATCGCTGCATGTCGGCGACTGTCCCGCGCTGTCGCTCCTTCACGCAGGAACAAACCGGCTGGATACGCTCGCGTTGTCTTCCTGCACGGCCCTGCGCTGGCTGAATTGCGCCGAGAATCAACTGACCGCGCTGGACGTCTCCGCAAACAGCGCCCTCGAAAACCTCTTTTGCAACAATAACCGTTTGAACCTGCTGGACGTGGCATCCAGCAGAGCCTTACGGACCCTGTATTGCGGGCATAACCGCCTGGATACGCTGGCGCTGGATCAAAATGCCGCACTGACGGACCTGGATTGCGGCAACAACCGCCTGACCGCGCTCGACGTCAGCCGGAACACGGCGCTGACCGCGCTGGAATGTAGCATCAACCGCCTGACGACGCTCGACCTGACCCGGAATACGTCCCTGAAAAAACTGTACTGCAATGCCATGCCCTCCCTGACGACGCTATACCTGTCAAAAGGCGTTCCGTACGAAAAGTTAAGCTATCCGGACGGTTCGCTGGAGGCCTGTCTGGTAGATCCACAAACCGGCGAACGGGAAGCGCTGGCGGCGCCCGTGACGGCGCCCGTCGAAGAAGAGAAACCCGCCGGGAAAGAAAAACCGGCTCCGGTGCCGACGGCGCGCGAAATCTACTACAGCGAAGCGCGCAGGCGCGAAGAAGACCGGAAAGCAGCGGAAGCCAGACAGGCCGAAGAAGCAAAACGGCGCGAAACGATCCGCACGTATGCCGGGAGCGTCGCCATTCCCGATTCGGCTTTCCGGGCGTATCTGCTGACACAGTTCGACGCGGACGGAGACGGACAGCTTTCCGGCGCCGAAGTGCGGGCCGTGAAGGAAATGCACTGCGGGAACCGCGACATCGCATCGCTCGAAGGACTGGAATATTTCGCATCGCTGGAAACGCTCTCGTGCGAAGATAACCGGATACGGACGCTGGACATGAGCTATCATCCGCGCCTGCAATCGCTCGACTGCGCCCGGAACAAAATACACCGGCTGGACCTCCTCCGGAATCCCGCCCTGACGGAGCTGCAATGCTCCGACAACAATCTGATCACCATCGACGTGAGCCGCAATGCCGCGTTAAAGACCTTGAAATG
>JAIRXI010000105.1 GCA_031268395.1 Tannerella sp.
CACGCCGTCTTCGTTCCAGTCCACCTGCCACCAGTCGCCGGGCACGGCGCCCTGTCCCTGGGGCAGGTAAAAGTTGCGGATCTCGTCGTAGCTGGTAAATTCTGTATTGTGCATTTGCCGGGAACAGACGTATTCCCATACGGAATGAAACGGCAGAAACAGGGTCTGTGCGCCCTGTCTCTGCCGGATTTGACGGCGATATCAGCAGTATGTACCCGCGTTATGGTACGTGTATCTTTTCGATCGTCGTAAAGTTGTCCGCACCCATTCCCGGATAGTTCGTTTCGGGTTTGCCTGCGGCGGTCTGGCAATTCATCGAGATGCGTATCCAGTAATCAATACCGATGTATTTGACCGGGATGTCGGTGCGGAAAGTTAGTTCCTGCCCTTCCATATCGTTTGTCAGATCCATCTTGCGCGGATAGAGGTCGAGGTTGCGCGAACCGGTGTTGACATTGCGCGAGACCAGCAGCCATGCTTCACGGACGTCGGGCATCTCGTATCCGGCTTTCTGATTTCGCCTGAAACGGACAGAGCATTCGATGTAGTTGTCTGCCGTCACGACGGGTTTCTTTACCCATTCGATGGTCAGATAGGGTGTTACGATAAAGTCTTTTGTCGTGGTGGCGCTGATTTTCACCAGTTCGCCGGCGTCGTCGCCATCCTGCTCTTCATCGTCGTAGGGGAAGAAGGCGCCGCTGTAGGGCAACATGCGGTATTCACCCGAGAACCATTTTGTATGCTGGTATGTACCGTCCTGCTGTACTTTCAGCGTTTGATTGCCGATGAAAACAGTCGTGTCGCCTTTCGACCAGCTAACCTCTCTCATGCGAATGATTTCGGCGCCCTGATTGACCTGAAAGGGCTGATTCTGGTGGTCGTAGATGGTTCCCCGAATGGTTGCATCCGGGCCGTCGTAGTTGTCTATTTCGCATGCCGACGGCAGCAGACAGCATAATATAAGCATGATATAATAATAATTCAACTTTTTCATAGTTTTGCTGTTTTGAATATTACTGATTTCTGTTCTTTTGTAATAAGGGGTTGTTTTTCAACTCGTCGCTCGGTATGGTTTCATAGTAGTCGTTGACGGGGAACGTAATCCGGTCGCTTCCGCTTTCACAGTTTTTGGCGTCGTAGATATACTTTCCGTCAGGGACGCCCGATGCGTCTACCGTGGCTCCCTTGCTGAACATGAACGAATACAGCCCGCGTTTGCGATACTGGTTGATTTGCGTGTCGTAGGTAAACCATCTCAGCAGGTCCCAGTATATTTTGCTTTCGAAAGCCAGTTCCTTGTATCTTTCCACGCGGAGAATCTGCAGGGCGCGGTTGGGCGCTTCGACGAAGCCTCCCTGTCCTTTCGGGCCGGGTTTGGTCCAGTTGGTATAAGCGGCGTCCGCAGACAGTTCGGCGACGCTTGCGAGCAGTGTCGCGCCGGCGCGGTCGCGAATGTCGTTGATGCATGCAAAGGCGTCGGCGAGCATGTCCGTACCGGCGTAGTTTGTTTCGCCGCTTTGCGCCAGTTCGATGGCTGCTTCGGCACGGTTGAGCAGTATTTCTCCATAGCGGATTTCGATCCACGGCCGGGTCGATTCGTACAGCGCCGTCTGGGCAAGTGGCATTGAAAGATCCATGTGCTTGCGACCGTGGAAACCCGTCAGCGTGTTATTTCCGGCGTTGTTCGACATCTTTGGGCCGTCTAATCCGTTTTTGAATATTTTAAGACCATTCACTTCGTACAAGTCAGCCCCCGATTGAGTACGCGGATCGGCGGTAGAGTTGATGATAATTCCGTCCTCAAAAGGATTGGTCGGATAATCCACTCTGTTCCACTGCGAGCGGTAATTGCTGCCGTCGGCGCCATCATCAATGCTGAATTTTTTGAATTTATCCACATTAGGGTCAATTTCTACCGGGAATATACCCGCACGCAAATCCACCTTGAACTCGCCTTTCACCGTTTGTCCGGGGAGCAACAGGTTCGCACGCAGGCGTGGCACGGCACCGTCCCAAAGCTGATGGCAGTTGTCATAAACGGTATAGTATCCGTTCTCGTTGAATGCGCTGAAATGGCCGGTGGCAGGGTCGAGGGGCAGTCCGTCGAACAGTTCCACCCAGTCCAGAGTAGGATTGTAGCGGTCGCCGTAGGTGGTCGTCATGCGTGGCGGCGCGTAGATGGCGTCGAACGAATGTGTCCATGTCGAGTAATCGTATTTGCGCAGCCAGATGGATTCACTGTTGCTTTCGGCCTTTTCCCATATTTCGGCATAATTCTCCGTTTTGTCTGCATTGGCGCGGTGAAGTTCATAGTGTCCTTCTATTATTTTGGTCGCATCCCATGCCTGTTTGAAATAGCCGACGGCGCGGTCTGCGGGAATGCCTTCCAGCAAAATCCCGTCTACCGACCAGTCGGGGAATTTCATTGCGCCGTAGCGCGCCGTGGTAGCGGCGTGAAGCGCGGCGCGGCTTTTGATGGCGGCAGCCACGTATTTGTTGGCGCGCCCGGCGTCGCTCGTTTCGGGCAAACCGGCAATGGCGTCGTCGAGGTCGGCAAGGATAAAGTCGTAGGTATCGGCATGGCTGACACGCGAGACCCACAACGTCGATTCATTATTGGCATCCAGCACCTGCGGATCCGTAATAATGGGCAGTCCGCCGTAGCGTTTCACCAGCTGGAAGTATACATAGGCGCGTATAAATTTTGATTCGGCAATCCAGTTCGATGCCTGTATTTCCAATTCGGGATAATTCGGCAAGTTGTTGATAAGCATATTGGTCTGCCGGATGATTTTGAAACCTTCGCTCCAGTATCCTGTACGGTGACGTACCCGGCCGACATTGTTGCGGTTGGTCATTTCGCCGGTTGCGTTCCAGAATGTCCATACATTGATTGAGGCGAAATAACCGGCTTGTAATCCGTTGGAATTTGTATCATAATGGAAATCTTCCATCGGCAGATGGTTATACATCCCTGCCATGTAAGCCTTGATACCGCTTTCGGTATATATATCATCGGCGGTAAGTACTGTTTTCGGCGTGATATCCAATTCTACGCATGAAGTAAACCAAACCATCGAAAATACACATGTTGTTATTATCAAATATATCTTTTTCATAATATGTCTGTTTTATATTTCTTCAATAATCAATTAATCAGAATGTAAGTGTGCCGCCAAAATTGAACGTACGGTTCAGCGGATAGATATATCCTCCCGTTTCGGAAGGTTTTTCGGGGTCAAGTCCTCTTACGCCCGTTATCGTCAGAAGATTGTATGTATTGACGAAAAGCCGCAGGTTTGTGACGCCCAGTTTCCCGGTCACAATGTTGCGAGGTAGCGTAAATCCCAGTTCCACACTTTTCAGGCGCAGGTAGGCACCGCTCTGAATGTTAAATTCGGAATTAGTTTCCGCTCGTGTCTTTCCATAGGGATAATACCCTACAATCCATTGATTGGCGGGGTCGTAGGGATCTTTGTCGGGATCGGCGGGATGCCATCTGTCGAAAAGAAGTTCCAACGCATTGCCGTCCCATGCAAGCGGCTCGCGCAACTGATCGCCGTATGCAACGTATGACATGCCCGCACCCTGAAACAGGAGGTTGAAGTCGATCCATTTCCACTGTCCGCCCAGCGTCACGCCGAAATTCATCAGCGGATAGTTCCGGACACTGCTGGGGTCCGAACCCGGAAGACTGGCATCGGAACTGGTGGTGGTGGCAATCGGATGATTGTCCCGGTCGTCGATGACGCCGTCGCCGTTCCAGTCTTCGTAGATA
>JAIRXI010000117.1 GCA_031268395.1 Tannerella sp.
GAAGACGGAAGAATATATTATCGGCAGCAATGCGAGTATTTAAAATGGTTACAAATTGTTTGTGTATTACTGATATTCAGTTATTTGAATGTGTTCCCAATTCATTAACCATCCGTTACGTGGTCGGCACAGTTTTCGCCGTCAATGGCAGCAGAGACGATCCCCCCGGCATATCCGGCGCCTTCGCCACAGGGATAGAGCCCTTTCAGCACCACATGGCAGAAAGTTTTGTTGTCACGCAGAATGCGCATGGGCGCGGAAGTGCGCGTTTCCACGCCCATCATCACGGCTTCGCCTGTCAGGAAGCCGCGGGATACTTTGTCGAACTGACGAAATCCGGCTTGCAACCGCTTGACGATGTATTCCGGCATCCATTCATGCAATGGCGAGGAGAGAAGTCCGGGCACGTAGGAAACTTCCGGCAGCGAAGCTGAAAGGCGGCCCCGTATAAAATCCGTCATCCGCTGCGCCGGTGCCGTCTGCCGCTGCCCGCCTTTAAACCAGCACAATTGTTCCAGTTGTTCCTGAAAGAACATCAGAGCTAGCGGCGACGGGGGAGACACGAAACCCAGTGTCGGGTCGGCCAGATCTTCCGGACGTATTTCGACTACAATGCCGGCATTTGCCCAAGGCGAATGACGTCCGGAAGGTGACATGCCGTTTACCGCCACCTGCCCGGGAGCGCTCGCAACCGGTACGACAAAACCGCCCGGACACATGCAGAATGAATAGACGCCGCGCCCGCCGACCTGCACTGCAAAACGATATTCCGCCGCCGGGAGCCAGTTGCCCCGACCTTCCGGACAGTGGTAACGGATGCGGTCGATCAACGACTGAGGATGTTCCAGACGTACGCCGATGGCAATTCCCTTGGGTTCGACGGCCGGATGCAGGCGGTACAGTTCGCGGTATACGTCGCGAGCGGAATGTCCTGTTGCCAGAATCACCGGCCCCTGGAACTCGGCTCCCTGCCGCGTACGCACGCCGATGACTTCATTTTCCTTTATAATCAGCGTTTCCATGCAAGTATCGAAGTGTACTTCGCCACCGTATTGCAGGATGCGATGGCGGATATTTTCAATCACGCGTGGCAATTTGTCCGTCCCGATGTGCGGATGGACGTCGGAAAGGATCGACGGACTGGCGCCGTGCCGGCAGAGAATGGAGAGGATGCGTTCGACCGAGCCGCGTTTCCTGCTGCGCGTATAGAGTTTGCCGTCTGAAAAGGCGCCGGCACCGCCTTCGCCGAAGCAATAGTTCGAGTTGGGAAGAACAAGGTGTTCGCGGCTGATACGGGCAATGTCCTTTTTGCGTTCCCGCACATTCTTGCCCCGTTCGATAACGACGGGGCGCAGTCCCCGCTCAATCAAACGCAACGCGGCAAACAGCCCGGCCGGCCCGGCACCGACTACGACGACGGTTGGCCGGCCGGATACATCCTTGTAGGGAAGGGATGGAAAAACTGGTTCTTCGGGCGTTTCGTCAATGAAGACCCGCAAGGTTATGCTTATGCAGACCGTCCGCTGCCGCGCGTCGATCGAACGTTTCAGTATCCGTACCGCCCGAATCGTTTCCTGCGCGTCTCCCGTCTCGCGGCTGACAGCCCGTATCAGACTTTGTTCGCCGGCCGCCTCTTCGGGCGAGAGTCGGAGGGAGATTTTCCGTATCATCCGAACAAGTGTTTAAAGGCTTCGTCCACTTTCCTTACCTGTACCAGCCGAATCCGGACTTTCAGGCCGTCCAGCCCTTTCATTCGGGGAATCAGCATCTTTGTAAAACCCAGTTTTTCAGCCTCCTGAATACGCTGTTCGATGCGATTCACTGGACGGATTTCACCCGACAGTCCTACCTCTCCAGCCATGCAAATGTGGCGGTCGACAGCCAGATCGAAACTGGAAGAGAGTATGGCGCTCATGACTGCCAGGTCGATGGCCGGATCGTTGACCCTCAGTCCGCCGGCAATATTGAGGAAGACATCTTTCTGGGCGATTTTGAATCCAGCGCGTTTTTCGAGGACGGCCAGGAGCATGTTCATCCGCCGCAAGTCGAATCCCGTCGCGCTACGCTGCGGTGTACCGTAAACGGCCGAACTGACTAACGACTGCGTCTCAATCAGGAACGACCGGGCGCCTTCGATGGCCGATGCGATGGCAACACCGCTCAGTCCTTCGTGGTTTTGCGTCAGCAACAATTCGGACGGGTTATTCACTTCGCGCAGTCCATCGGAGCGCATCTCATAGATACCCAGTTCCGACGTACTGCCGAAACGGTTCTTGATGCTTCGCAATATCCGGTACATGTAATGCTGGTCGCCCTCGAACTGGAGGACGGTGTCCACAATGTGCTCCAATACTTTCGGTCCGGCGATGCTGCCTTCCTTGTTGATATGTCCGATCAGGAATATCGGCGTAGCCGTTTCTTTGGCATATTTCAAGATAGCCACGCTGCATTCGCGTACCTGCGTGATACTGCCGGGCGACGAATCCATCAGTTCCGTAAAAACCGTCTGAATCGAATCTATGATCATCAGGTCTGGTTGCACGCTTTGCGCATGAACGAAAATCTGTTCCAAATTCGTTTCGCACAGGATAAGACAATTCTCCGAGTCACGGCCGGCGAGGCGTTCGGCGCGTAATTTGAGTTGCCGGGCGCTTTCCTCGCCAGAAACGTAGAGTGCTTTTGTGTTGCTCATTTTCAGGACAGTTTGTAACACCAGCGTCGATTTTCCTATGCCCGGCTCACCACCGATCAGGACAAGCGAACCTTTCACCAAACCTCCGCCCAGTACCCGGTTCAACTCACCATCCTGCATATCCAGCCGCGTTTCTTCACTCAATGTGACATCGCGCAGCAATTGCGGTCGCGCCGCGTTCCGTTCCATTCCGGACATAGTAGCCCTCCGCGCTGCCGGTTCTTTCGTAATGACACCCTCCACATACGTGTTCCATTCGTTGCACACGGGACATTTCCCGATCCATTTCGGAGAATCCGCTCCGCAATGTGTACATGTATAAACAGTTTTCGTTTTTGCCATTGTTGATAGATTTGGAGCGTAAAGATAGGCATTATTCATCAGTCGGACCATCTCCGGATTGCGCGGGATTCATTCTCCGGTTTCCGCAAGGAGTAAATTCACCCTTTACCCGGATAACTTTGCCATCGAAATCAAGAAGCACTTTACATGCGTTTTCCATGGTCGATACAGGTTTAATCGGCTGTTATTATTTGAGATAGCAATATAAACATAATTGATATTATGTTAAGTAGAATATGCAGTCCTATTCGCCGGATCTATCAAGAGCACCGCCAAAATACGAATTTGAGCATCCCTGATACGGGGCCGGATTTGAAGAGAATGCCACCATTTATAAAAGAAATTTTTATGAGAGAAAATGTCCGAAAATATTAAAGGATGTCTCACGACATCCCCTAACCAAATTGTTAACCTTAAATCTAATACTATTATGAAAAACCACGTTGCAAAGATAGAAATATTTTATGGATAACCGATAGATTGGTAGTTAAATAAAACTGCATTTGAAACAATAAATCCTAATTCAGGAACTTTTTCCGGTCGTTTTTTGTTGCATTCCATTACTGTTCGGTAAAAATAAAGAGCGGAGAGATTGCTTTTCCCCGCTCAGAGGTTATCTTTGTAATTACAACAAAACAAAATAACCCATGGTCAAAAGTGACCGAACAGCCGATATTAAATCAGTTGTTATTTTACATACAGGGAGTAAATATCAACAGGATAGCAAAGAAATATGATGCGGAATGCTATGTAAA
>JAIRXI010000174.1 GCA_031268395.1 Tannerella sp.
CCGCCCTTAACAAACTTGTCCATATCGCTTATGCGCTGTCCGAGTTCGCACTGTAATACGAATATATCCCTGACCTCGTTTTCCCTGTCATTATCCGATTTATATGCGTATATCCTCTGTACTTCCTCCTCTGTTAAAGGAGGCCTTTTGGCTTTTATTAAGGTCTTTGTTGTCCTGTACTTTTTTAACTCAAAGTCCTCAATGGCTTCTTTTTTAAAATCAATACTTTTATCCTTTGACGCTTTCCCGCACAGTGCGGTTAAATTCTTGATATAAGACTTTATTGTGCTATGCGATTTATTATTGCTCTCCAAATACTTTACATATTCGTTGAACGTATCCGTATTAATGCTGTCCCATACATTTTTTAAATTGGACCCGGTTAAAAAATGTTCAAATGATTTTATTGTATAAAGGCAATTCTCCTTTGTCGAATCCGTCTTCTCGGTTTTCTCATTTATGGCTCTCATTTGGAACGTCGCACTTGGACGCATAACCGTCAATTCGCTTTTTTCTCTTTTCGTTTTTGTTTCCCTTTGTTTCATATCCTTATATATAAATCGTTTCAACAAGTCGGATAAAGGAACATTTCCCACTTCCGAATTACAAAGGTAGTCCTTAAACTCATTAAATCGCTGTTTTAAAAGGTCGATTTTTTGATTGACTGCTTCATTGTTCCGATTGTCACTATCGCATAATATATCGCTTACGTATGCCTTATGCCGTTTCCTGCTCCATTGATCGGGATATACCTTGGTCCCGGACATCAGTTTTAAACGTTTGCCATTTAATGTACATGTCAGGAAAACATCACTCGGCTTATTCCCCTTTGGCTTTCGCAGGTTAAATTCACATTTCAACTCTGCGGGATAAAATTGCTGTATCATAAAAAGTTACTTCAAAATTTGTTCTCTAAATCTGTTCTCTTGCCCTTAAAAATGGTACTAAAAACATGAAAAGGGATTTTGTAAGTAGCTGATATTCAGATATGTAATTTGTTTATTTTTTTAAACTCTTTCTTGGCAGAAAACGGAATGCAGCAGAATCATCCGTCCCGGCCGGGACGGAATGTGGAGGGAAAACGGGGCACGGCGGACACATGCCGGGGCTGTGTCTATCCACCTGTCTTACCTTGCGCGCGAAATAAGGCCGTTCCGACCACATTCCGTCCCTGGCCGGGACGGGCCGTTTTGTGTCGGCAGGCCCTCTTCCGGACACGGCGGGAAGTGTCTAATGGACATTCCGGGTTTATTTTTATGCCTAAAACTTGAAAAGAAATCTGTCCGTATTGTTCACTTTACCCATTACGCCAAAAAACCTGAGTGAGCGGAGAGTAGCGTCGTCGACGAAGTCCCCCGCACTCTCCACTCCATAGAGAGCAGGTGTGCATACCAAAAAAAGTGACTGTACGGGTTTCCCGTACAGCCACTTTTCCATGCTGACAATGGTTAATGATTAAAAGCGGATACGGATGTACCGAAGCTTTATCATTAACCACTAATCATTAATCCCATCCGTAGGGCTGTTTCAACTGCGGGTTGAGTACAATCTGGTTGACGGGTATCGGGCGGTAGTAATCCTTCGGCTCGTCGAAACGGCGGTTCTGGTCGTCGACGTTGCGGATGTATCCCGAGGCGCCGTTGTCGAGATAGAAGTCCGTACCGGGATAGAACCAGGTGACGTTGTCGTCCGTTCTTTCAGCTTCGGAGGCGGCTATTCCGAAGTCGGGCACTCCGTCGTTCGTCACGTCATAGACGTATGGCAACTGCGGCACGTATATTCCTTGCTTGGAGATGTCCATTTCCATCACTTTGCCTGCATGCCACCGGCTGATGTCCATCAACCTGAATCCTTCGCCGGCCAGTTCCACGCGGCGTTCGCGACGGAGCGCAAGGAGCGTCGGGTCGGTGACGTTCGGATAGAGCGATTGCAGCGTGGCGTCGACCTCGCGCGAGGGATTGAAATGCGGCATGCCGACACGGTCGCGCAGGAGGTTGACGGTGCGGTTGATGACGTCTTCGGTAAGCTGTCCCAACTCGGCCTTGGCTTCGGCATAGTTGAGGAGCACTTCGCCGTACCGGTAGACGGGCAGTCCGCTCATCTGCCCGAGGTTGTCGCGGTTCCATTTCATTTCGCGGCTTGCGTCCCGCGGGAAGTATTTCACCTGGTCGTATCCGCCGCGGAAGGGTTTGGTGATGTGCATGAGCTTGATGCCTCCGGCTTCGTCATATACCCCTGGATAGGCGAATGTTTCCGCAAAGCGCGGGTCTCGGTCGACGAATACTTCGCTGAATGTCTTGGAGGCATATCCTGTGACGGTGGAATAGGGGTTGCCGTCTTTGGTGAGGAAACTTTCCTGCAGGCTCCGGCTGAGTGAGTAGTATCCCGACGAGGGGGCCATGAGGCGGTCGGAGTTGTTGAGGCGGTATGTCGCGGTACGGTCGACGTCGCTCTGCCGCCAGTGGATGATCTCCCTGTTGGGCGCCAGGTCGAGTACGACAAACATGCTGCGGAAGCCTTCGGCGCCGGTTACGCCGGGCACACTCTCGCCGCTCAGATCCGTTGTGCCGCGGCCGGTGATTTCAAACAGGCCGCTGCTCATAAGCTGTTCGGAAGCGACAATCGACTTCTGGAGCAGTTCGTTGGCGGTGGCGGCAAGTTGCAGTTCGGGGTGATATTTGCGGAACGTGCCTTCGCAGAGCGCAAAACGCGACAGGAGCGCCAGTGCGCAGTATTTGTGCACGGCGGTCTTGTTGCCCATGTCGTCTTTGACGTTGGCGGCGGCATATTCGAGGTCTTCGAGTATATGCTGAACGACTTCCGTACGCGGGGTCTGCGTTTGATAGAGCTGTTCGTCGGTGGTGCTCAGCGGATGGTCGATCCAGGGCACGTCCGAGTAGGTTTCTATCTTGCCGATGTAAAACCATGCGCGGAAGTAGCGCGCAAGACCGACAAAGTGATTGATTTCCGCTTCATTTCCCTCGACATTCTGAAGATTGGTCAGCATGACGTTGATGCTGCGCAGGCTTCCCCAGTTGTTCCATCCGCCGGCGTTGTCGGCCGAGCGCTGGTCGTTGAGGAGCCAGCGGTACATTTCGTTGTCCATCGTGTTGACGGTGACGTTGTCGGATTCGGCATCTTCGAACCATCCGTTGTGATAGAGGTTGGCGTCGTTATAGAATCCGTTGACGTAGGTCTGCAGGTCGCTCGTTGACTTGAAGAATCCTTCGACCGTGATGGCGGTCTCCGGGATTTGCTGCATGAACCCGTCGTTGCAGGCGGCCAGTCCGCCGATCATGCATACTATACTGAAATATAATTTAATTGTTTTCATCTCTTTCTGTGTTAAACGTTAAAAACCGATATTTAAACCGAACGACACGACTTTCATGAACGGATAGTATACGTTGTCGAACCGTTCGGGATCGTTTCCGGGCACCTCAATGTGGTGGAAGGTGAGGAGGTTTTCGCCGGTAAGGTAGACGCGCAGACGGTTGATTCGCCATTTGCCGGTCAGCTGGTCGGGAAGCGTATAGCCAAGCGTCACGTTCTTCAGTCGCAGATAGGATGCATCCTGCAGATAGCGGGTCTGCACCTTGGCCAGTTCGCCGTTATTGGCAATATCCGGCTTCATGCGGGGATAATAGCCTGCATCTCCCTTTTTGTCCCAGTTGTCCAGGTTTTTCTCAATCATACCTCCCCAGGGCGTGTTGTATATTCCCCAGAAATATTCGCCGTTGTGTGATTCTGAAGGGTATGCCTGCCGTTTGCCGATGCCCTGGAAGAAGAGGCGCAGGTCGAAACCTTTCCATTCGGCGTCCAGGTCGATGGAGTAAGGCAGCCGGTAGCTGTTGTTGCCGATGATTTTCCGGTCGCCCGGATTGGTTACGGTATTGTTACCCTGGTTGATGAATCCGTCGCCGTTGCGATCCTTGAATTTCAGGTCGCCGGCATAGAAGCCGCGGCCGTTGCCTACGGCCGACTGGTCGGCCCATCCTGCGGCTTCCGCATCGGAGGCAAAATAGCCCAGCGTTTCATACCCCCATATTTCGCCGATTTCCTGACCTTCGTAGTAGTCGGAAAGCAGCTTGTCGGGGTTGTCGTATTTGGTGATGAACGTCCGGCTGTCGGACAGGAGCAGGCGTGCGGAATACGAGAAAGGCGCATCAAGCAGTGTGAAACGGTCGCGCCAGCTAAGGCTCAACTCCCAGCCGTTCGTTTTCAGGTTGGCTGCATTGGCGCGCGGCTCGCCCACACCGAAGATGGCGGGCAGCGTTTTGCTCTTGGTCAGCATGTCCTCCGTGTAGCGGACAAAGCGGTCGAAACCAAGGTCGAACTTGCCGTTGAACAGGCCAAGGTCGACGCCTCCGTTGGCGGTGCGCACCGTTTCCCAGGTCAGGCTGCCGGAAACAACGCCGGGCTGCGTAATAGCCAGCGGCTGCCCGTTATTGATAAGGCGTGAGATGTTGGATGTGACTCCCATCGTAGGAATATATGGATAGAATATCTCGTTGCCGTTGCCATCTTTCATCATCTGGTTGCCAAGCACGCCGTAAGAGCCGCGCAGTTTGAGGTTGCTGATGCGCAGCGCGTCGTTGACGCCTTTCATGAAAGATTCGTTGGACAGTACCCAGGCCGCCGAACCGGACGGAAAGAATCCGAAGCGGTCGTCCTTGGGATAGCGCGACGTGCCGTCATATCGCCCGTTAATTTCAAGGATGTAACGGTTGTCGAAAATATAGTTCAACCGCGCGAAGACGCCTCTCAACGCCCTCGTATTGATGTTATGTCCTTTGGATATGGACGACGACGGACCGGAGAGCTGTATTGACGGCAGCGAGTTCGTGAGCAGGTTGTTGGCATAAATGCTCGAACTTTCGCCGTGGTAATACTCCTGGTTGAAACCGACCATTGCCAGCATAAAATGCTTTTCGGCAAACGTCTTGTGGAAATCCGTATAGATATTGAATACGCTGTATTGCTCGTCGCTGTTTCCTATGGAAGCGGCCGTGTTGCCCGACGTCCTTGCCAGTCCCGGGCCGGAAGCCGTCACATAACTAAGCTCGTTCGTGTTGGTCAGTTCGTTGGCAAACCTGAAGTTGGCGTCCGCCTTAATCGACCATACATCGTCGATCAGCTTGAATGTCGTGTTGAATGACACCTGCGTTTCGTTCAGCACGTTCCGCTTCCGTCCTCCCTCATAGATCTGAGCCACCCAGGCGTCTTCGTACAGTCCTTCCGGATTGAAGAGCGGGACGTAGGGATAGGTCTGGATGACGCGGTAGTAGTTCCACGAATCGTCCAGGAGCGTCGGACGGTCGAACGTACGGCGCGTGAAGGAAATGTTGGAGCCGACGTCCCACCATTTGGCCAGTTTGTAAGTTGCGTTTCCGCGGATATTGTAGCGTGTCAGGACGTCGTTGATGCTTTTCATCATCCCTTCCTGCCTGTAAAGTCCGCTACTCAGGGCATACGACAGTTTTTCGCCCTTTTGCGCCACGCGCACATTGTAGGTCTGCACCGGTGCATAGTCGTTCATCAGGATGTCAGCCCATTTGGAGATGGCATAGTACTCCCATTCCCCGGCGCCCTTGTTCGACGGATTAAGGGCGTCGTTGGGGTGGAGTACGGACGGCAGCGAGGGGTCGGCCACGCGACGCTTGGCGTAGGCCAGCTGTTCGTCGGTGAAGCGCGCCGGATTGTCGGCAAAGACACGCTGTGCCATCATGTACTCATATATATCGTCAACCATCTCCGGAAAGTTCATGAACGACCGCAGGCCATAGTTGGCGTCGAAGTCGACGGACAACTTTTCACTTTTCGCCGTCTTGGTAGTGATCAGCACCACGCCGAAGGCTGCACGTGCGCCGTAGATGGCCGCCGAAGCCGCATCCTTGAGCACGGAAGCGCTCTCAATATCTGCCGGATTGATACGCGAGAGTTCGGCCGCCGTCACCGGCACGTTGTCCACCAGGATAAACGCGTCTCCGCCGTTGATGGACGTAAAGCCGCGGATGTTGATACCCGGCGCGCTGAGCGCGTGACCGTCCGACATCTGGATATTCATGCCGGGCGCCAGTCCCTGCAGCGCAAGGTTGGCATTGGTTACAGGACGGTTTTCCAGCGTCTTGGCCGATACGGTCGACACGGCGCCCGAAAGGTTCACTTTCTTCTGCGTGCCGTAGCCCACAACAACCACTTCCTCCAGCGCCTGGGCGTCTTCGAGCAGTGTGACCCGGAGGACAGTCTGGTTTCCTGCCGCAATCTCCTGCGTCACAAATCCGATATAGGATATCTGCAATACGGCATTGCTGCCCTGTACATTCAGGCTGAAACTGCCGTCAACGTCTGTAACTGCCCCGTTGGTGGTACCCTTCTCCATCACGTTGGCGCCGATGACGGATTCGCCGGCGACATCAACCACGCTACCACTCACTCGCTTCTGTGCAGCGGCAGTCAGTGAGCATCCGAGGATGCACAGCAGGCACAGGACCTTTCGCCACGTGCCTCCTCTCCATAATAAAATGCAATGTTCTGTCATAAGAAATCAATGTTTAAATATTAATAAATACATAATTGCCTCACTTTCGTTCAGCGTTTTTCAGTTCAATAATTCACAATTCCGTGGATTTGCCCGGCGGTTGACGAACTTGCCACAGGGATATCCGTCAGGCATGTCGGGCCGGGTAAAGCAAAAAAACCTTCGGGAAAGACGGTATTCCTTTCCCGAAGGTTTCGTGTATGTTTTAAGAAGTCGACTGTTTTTCTGTGGGGAAACGGACTCCATCCAATGGTTTAATCCGCTTGCTCCTGTCAGATATAAGGGCAGGTAAAGTCGCTGATTTACAGGACATCCCCCCCCCCCCGGGGTCGGTGTATCTCGCAATTGGTGTTTTGGTGGGTGTGTGTTATCCGTGGCGCAATTGGGTCGCTG
>JAIRXI010000301.1 GCA_031268395.1 Tannerella sp.
ATGCAGGTAGCTGCGACAACGACTGCGATGAAACCGGCTCCGGTGACGGTACGTGTAACGATATTCTTCAACGGTGGCCGTTTTTCAGGTATTCATACGGACTTGGAGGCATCGTCCGGCAATGGCTGTTCGTCCTCCTTGCGGTTCAGTATTTCCTGGGAACGCGAAACCCACGGACGCTTGCCGAAAATGTGTTCCATGTCTTCTGAATAAATCACTTCCGATTCCAGCAGGCGTTCTCCCAGCCGGTGATGTTTCTCCGAATGTTCCTCCAGGATGGATTTGGCGCGCCCGTACTGTTCGCTCACCATGCGCAGCACTTCCTCGTCGATCCGTTTGGCGGTTTCTTCGCTGTACGGTTTTGTAAAGCCCCAGTCCTGTCCTGTCGAATCGTAGTAGTTCAGGTTCGGCAGTCTGTCGCTCATGCCGAAGTAGACTACCATGGCGTAGGCCTGTTTGGTTACGCGCTCCAGGTCGTTGGATGCTCCGGTCGAGATTTCTTCGAGGAAAAGTTCTTCCGCCGCGCGGCCTCCCAGCGTGGCGCACATCTCGTCCAGCAGTTGCTCGCGGGTCGTGATCTGGCGCTCTTCGGGCAGATACCATGCCGCGCCAAGCGCTTTTCCGCGCGGGACAATGGTGACTTTCACCAGCGGATTGGCGTGTTCGAGCAGCCAGCTGAGGGTTGCATGTCCGGCTTCGTGGAAGGCGATGCTTCGGCGTTCCCGGGCCGTCATGATCCGGGAGCGTTTCTCCAGACCGCCGACAATGCGGTCTACGGCATTCATAAAATCCTCTTTCTGAACGAACGCCTTCCCTCCGCGGGCGGCAATCAGGGCGGCTTCGTTGCATACATTGGCGATGTCCGCGCCCGAAAAGCCGGGCGTCTGGCGCGCCATAAATTCGGCATCCACGGTCTGATCGATCTTGATCGGGCGCAGATGCACGTCGAAAATCTCTTTCCGTTCGTTCAGATCCGGCAGTTCCACATGGATCTGGCGGTCGAACCGTCCCGCGCGCAGCAGGGCCTTGTCCAGCACGTCTGCCCGGTTGGTGGACGCCAGGATGATGACGCCGCTGTTCGACCCGAACCCGTCCATCTCGGTCAGCAACTGGTTCAAGGTGTTTTCGCGTTCGTCGTTCCCGTTTACGTTTACGTTTTTCCCGCGGGCGCGTCCCACGGCGTCGATCTCGTCAATGAAAACGATGCACGGCGATTTTTCCTTGGCCTGGCGGAACAGGTCACGCACCCGCGAGGCGCCTACGCCTACAAACATCTCCACGAAATCGGATCCGGACAGCGAAAAGAAAGGCACATTTGCCTCGCCGGCCACGGCTTTTGCCAGCAGCGTCTTGCCCGTACCCGGAGGGCCTACCAGCAGGGCGCCTTTCGGAATTTTGCCTCCCAGTTCCGTGTATTTGGCCGGATTTTTCAGGAAGGAAACGATTTCTTCTATTTCCTGCTTTGCTTCTGCCAGGCCGGCCACGTCTTTGAATGTCACTTTGATGTGCCCGTCCTTGTCGAATATCTGCGCTTTTGAACGCCCCACGCTGAAAATATTGCCGGGGCCGCCGGGGCCGCCTGTCATCCGCCGCATGAAAAACAGCCACACGAAGATAATCAGCAAAATCGGCCAGGCGGAAAACAGGATATTCCAGATCGTGCTGTCGCCATCCTTGTAACTGACTTTGGCGCTGATCTGCTTTTCGGCCGCCGTCTTGTCGTAGAAGTCGGAAAATTTGTCGGCCGAAGGTATTTTCACAAATACCAGCGGGCTGTTGCCGACCTGTTCGATTTCTTCCCTGTCGAAAACCTGTTCTTTCCGGTCGTTTTTAACCGTTGCCTCCAGCACGTTTTTCTTGTTGTAAACGACTAATTTTTCAAAGACGTCTTCCCGGGCCATGTGCTGAAATTCCGTCCATCCGATTTCCCGCGTGGTCGAAAAATCATTCAGCATGAACAGTCCGATCAGCACGAAGACAATCAGGCCATATAACAGGTACGGATTGAAACGGACTTTCGGCTTGCCGTTTTTCGGCGGGTTACTGTTGTTATTATTTTCCATACATCTTAATTATCAATCTCATTCCGGGTCGGCAATCTCCGTGACGGTCGAATCGGCCCAGAGATGTTCCAGGTTATAGAACGAACGCTGTTCCGGCATGAAAATATGCACGAGCACGCTGCCGTAATCCATGCCGATCCACGGCGAATGGCGGTCTCCATCGGTCGAGAGCGTTCGTTCTCCCGTGCCGGCCCGCACCGTTTCCCACACCGAGTCGGACAGCGCCGACAACTGATGCAGGCTGTTTCCCTCACAAATAATCATATATTCACAGATAGCGCCGGAAAGCCGGGTCATATCTACCGTCGTGATCCTTTTCCCTTTCTTCTCCTGCATTCCTCTTACCACAGCCTCTACAAGCATTTTTGTTTGATTCATTCTGCCACTTTTCATTTTCCCGGCTACAAATATAACCCATTATTTACAAACAAAGGGATTCTCTTCCGGTTATTTACATTCATTCACGATACGAAAACGGCTTAAAGAATGGCGCATGTGAAATCATCAGGCACCATTAGACGGTCGCGTATAAATCGTCATTGCAGGCACGCGGAGGACGCGGATTTTCGGGATTTACACAGATTTTCCTTCCCCTGTCTGCGTAAATCATGATCATCTGCGTCCGCTGCGTGCCTGCAATTATACGACCTGTTTGAATTGCGTCCTTTTCCGTTACCAGCTGGCCGTCACCGCATCCATCCATGCCGTACGCCGGGAAAGGAAGATTTTGAGTTCCTGCACTTCATTTTCCCACTGTTGAAGGACCGGCTCCTTTATGATGGTTCCCGCATACGTGTCATCCCACCGTTCGTAATTGGCCAGCGCCGAAAGCCGGATCTGCTGCGCTGTTTCGTTGATAAACAGGTAGAGGAGCGGGAGATCGTCCGTCTTCATCTTTGTCCAGTATTTTTTGACCGTTTGCCGGAAATAGGAATCTTCGAGCATTTCGCTGTAATATTCGTAGTCGGGCACTTCATATTCCGGCCCAACGACACTGGCAACTGCCCAGTGAGGATAGGCATAGCCGAAACTGCAGTCCAGGTCCCAGACAGGCGAGCGGCGGAGGCGTCCGTCCGTGCTGTTTTCGACGAAATAGTAGCGGTTCGGGTCGATGGAGGAAATAAACTGGCTTATGATATACCACTGGGCAAAGGATTCCACATCAATATAGTTTCGATATCCGGTTGCCGCGCTGAAATCGCGGCGTTTGAGCGCCGCCTCAAAATTATTGATCAGTCCCATGAAATACGCTGTATTTTCCTCCGTCGCCGGATCAGGCTCCTTAAAGGTATACGGATTTTTGTAGGAAGCCGAAAAGGCATAGAACGGTTCCTGCTCATAGAAATTGGGATCCATCTCGCCGACAAATCCGTCGTCGTCCACACGGATCCGGTCCGGAGCCGCTTTCACATGTTCTCCAAAGAGATACTGCCCTTCATATTTACCGTTGAAAAAGACGTCTACATATTGCATGCGCGGCGTCCAGGGCATCCCCGTGAGCCGGCTCAACTCAAAACCGGCGGCTGTCCGCAACAGTGATTTGTCGGAATAGTTGGCCAGCAGCACCCAGTCTTTATCCGGAGGCATACCGAGCATGGCGGCTTTTTCGTCGAGTTTGATACGGTACGGTTTTTTGGGGAAGAAGGTCCAGGTGGAATTGCCGCGTCCCCTGATTCTCATAGTCCCCTCATAATCATTCCCGTTCAGCGTATTCGTAACGGAGACGGTTGCGTCCACATAGTCTTCCGTCGAATTGACGGGCTGTTTGCGGGTGTCGATATGAACGATCGGCAGGCCGTTGAAGGCATACACTTTGACGGTGTATTTTCGGGTCTTGCCCGACGCGTCGCTCACGGTGTACACGACCGGCGAGGAAAAATCCACGCGCGTGACACCGCTTTCCTGTGCCTGATTTCCGATCTGCACGCTGCTGCCTTCAAACGAGAATACGGGCGTCAGCCGTTTGTCGGCCATGACATAGGGGGCCAGTGCGCAGATCACGGAATCGTTGATCTCACAGGCGACATCATAAAGAAGCGACAGCGGATTGTCCGAAGCGTTGAAGGCAAACGAGAGGAGGCAAGGCCCGTCCCTGTGCTTTGGCAATCGGATAACGGTCGGCGGTTCGCCGGCAAGCGTCATTTCCACATAATCGGGATGGGAATCGTCCACCTCGCGGAACATCCGTTCGCCGCCGGCCTGCACACCGGTAGAAATCCATGTGACGCCCTCGTCGACCGAGGTTTCCCACTCGAATGATTCCGGATGGATGCGCACCTGCGGCGTGACGCCCGAGACGCGGAGATAGCCCTCCGCTCCGTCCGGAATGCGTTCGCCGCCAAGCATCCAGTACCACACACCGTCCGTCTGTGCCACACCGATCTGTGGCGTCGCGTTTCCGGTGGAGCCGTGACGGATGACCACCGGCTCATGGTGAACAAAGGTCATCGTATAGCCCGAACCGTCGGGGAGCGGCGTCACCGATTCCACATAATCACCGGCCTGCAATACGCCGATAACCCCCTGTATGGCCGAGATGTTGCCGTTCACGGTCTGCTGCCATGCTTCGAGTGTGGCCACACGTTCTTTCAGCTTCTCCACCTCGTCCGAAATATCTCCGGTACAGGCGCAAAATACACTTGTAACTGTAACTATACTGCACGCAAAGCGAATCGCCTGTCGCTTCAATGCTGTTAAATTCAATCGATTGTACGTTCTCATCTTTGTCTGGATATTTTATTTGTAATTCGTAATTTAGTTGCCGCTTTCCCGTACAGGGCAAAGCCCTGCTGTATTTTTCCGAAAAACCGCTTCAAAAGTACAATATTTTTTTGCGCGGTAACGGTTTAAACGGGCAAAAATATTTTTTTAACGCTTTAAAGTTCCTTGCGCGAATCCATACTCCCGCATCCGCAGGATGGCAGGCAGGATGTTTTGCGTGACGGAATGGAAGTGGGATATAGAAAGAATCTCTCTGCCGGGGAAAAGGCGCGTGACCCTGTAAGTGCCACACGCCTTCCGTAGCCGTGTGATGTTCACATGCGGCAGGTGGGCGGTTACTTTTGCAATGCGCCGGGCCGGCCGTACGTTATTTCCGGCGGATCTTCCGAATAAAGTCGAAATACTGTTATGTTTTGCCGAGATATTGCCAACATAAGGGAATCGCATCCCGTATCTTTGTCGGCAGTTTAATATAATAATATACAAAGACATGAAGACTTATTTTATTCCGATGTTATTGATGGCCGGGTTCCTGTGTTCCTGCCGGAGCGAAACAAAAACCGCCATCAATATTGATTCCGTCGCCTCTCCGCAGGGGACGGAAGTGTTCCAGCCCGACTGGGATAACATGGCCCGGCACTATCAGTTCCCGCAATGGTTCACGGACGGCAAGTTCGGCATATTCATTCACTGGGGCGTATATGCAGTGCCGGCTTTCGTCAACGAATGGTATTCGAGAAACATGTACCAAAAAGGCTCGGAGGAATACGCACATCACCTTGCCACGTATGGCGAACACACGAAGTTCGGATACAAGGATTTTATTCCGATGTTCACGGCCGAAAAGTTTGATGCCGGCGAATGGATGAAGCTGTTCAAGGCCGCCGGAGCCAGGTATGTGATTCCCGTGGCCGAGCATCACGACGGTTATGCCATGTACGACAGCGACCTGAACGAATGGAACGCCGTCCGGACAGGCCCGCGAAAGGACATTGTCGGACTGCTGAAGGCCGCGGCCGAAAAGGAAGGCATCGTATTCGGCCTTTCGACCCACCGCGCCGAGAACGCCTGGTTCTACAACGGCGGCATGGAGTTCCCCTCCGACGTGCAGGACACGACCATCCGGCTCTATGGCGGCCGGCTGCCGGGCCAGCAGTACCGCGACGACATTGCAAGGGAATGGCTGGAGCGGACGTATGAACTGGTCAACAAATACCAGCCCAGACTGGTCTGGTTTGACTGGTCGGTCAACAATCCGGTTCTGATGCCCTATTTCAACAAGTTCATGGCCTATTACTACAACTGTGCCCTGGACTGGGACGACCAGGTGGTTGTCAACACGAAACAGGGCTATCCCACCAGCGTCCAGGTCTGGGACATGGAACGCGGCAAGTCGGAAAAGATGATGAAGTTCCCGTGGCAGACGGACACCTCCGTCGGCAAGAAGTCCTGGTCGTATGTCGAAAACGAAGAGAACAAGACGCCCGAACAGATCGTGCACGACCTGACAGACATCGTGAGCAAGAACGGCAATCTGCTGCTGAACATCGGCCCGAAGGCAGACGGCACCATCACGGAAGAACAGACGGCTGTCCTGCTGGCCATTGGCCGGTGGCTGGACATAAACGGCGAGGCGATCTACGGCACGCACTGCTGGAAAAAGTTCGGCGAGGGAAGCGCGGAATCGACCAAAGGCTCGTTTACCGACAATACGGCTACGGCATACACGGCGGCAGACATCCGCTTCACAACGAAGGGGAATGATTTCTACGCCATCGTCCTGAACTGGGATGAGGACGGCACGGTGATCCGGTCGCTGGACAGACAGGCTGTTGCCGACGCGAAGATACTGGAGGTCCGGATGCTGGGATCGAACGAACCTGTCGCCTGGACGCAAACCGATGAAGGGTTAAAGGTGTCGTTCCCGAAAACAAAGCCGTGCGAGTTTGCTTATTCGCTTAAAATCACGTTCGACAAAAAGGTCGGCGAACACCTGGCCTCCGAAGCCGTGGACGAAACGATGAAGCACGGATCTTGACGGAGAATGGAGAAAGGGGAATGAAAGCCGTATCCGGTAAGGCTCAACGGGCGCATTTCAGACGGTCGCTGTCCCGAAAGATATGCCTGTAAGGGGAGAATAACCCCCCTTCTAAGGCGAGAGTGGCTTTCCTTCTAAGGAAAGGGTGCTTTCCCTTCTAAGGGAAGAGCGGTTTCCCTTAGAAGGGAAGAGCGGTTTCCCTTAGAAGGGAAGGGAGGTTTCCCTTAGAAGGGAAGAGTGCCTTTCCTTATAAGGCAGGTGTAAACCGCCCAATGCAACAATTTGGAATCCCCTTTCTCCATTCTCAATTTTTTTAGCTTCCTTTGCAGGTGAAAACAGGTAAATCAGGTATGGAAAGGAAGATAAGGTTTTTATTCATTGTCCAGGGAGAGGGACGGGGACATCTCACACAGGCAATTTCACTGGCCGGCATACTGCGCCGCCACGGGCACGAAGTCGTCGAAACGCTGGTAGGCAAAAGCCATTCCAGGGAATTGCCCGCTTTTTTCCACGAGAAGATGGATACGTCCGTCCAGACCTATGACGCGCCTTCCTTTATTTTCGGGAAAGACGGAAAACACATCGACCTGCTCAAAACGCTCCTGCACAATGCCAGCCCTCAAAAACTGAAGACCTACGCCAAAAGCATCGAACTGATATACCGCCGGATCAGGGAACTGGCGCCGGACATGGTCATCAACTTCTACGAAATCCTGCCGGGATTCACGCAGTTGCGTTTCCGGATAGACGTGCCCTTTGTCCATATCGGTCATCAGTACATGCTGCGGCATCCCGACTACATGAACGGCCGGGGCGACCCGCTGATGCTGCTTCGCCTGCATGCCCTCCTGTGCAGCATCGGCGCCACAAAAATCCTCGCCCTGTCCTTCTACCCGATGAAGTCGTACCCGCGGGAACGCGTCGTGGTGGTGCCGCCCCTGCTGCGGAAGGAAGTGCTGGATTTGCAGCCCTCCACGGGGGATTACATCCTCGGATACATGCTGAACCAGGGATACGAAAATGAAATACGCGCCTGGCATAAAAAGCATCCGGAAGTCCAGATGCACTTCTTCTGGGACAGACGGGATGCACCTGCCGTGTGGGAAGTGGACGAGACGCTGACGCTGCATACGATTGACGACGAGTCGTTTCTGAAATACATGGCCGGATGTTGCGGATACATTACTACGGCCGGATTCGAGTCGGTCTGCGAAGCGCTGTACCTCGACAAGCCGGTGATGATGATTCCGGCGCACATCGAACAGGAAGTCAATGCCGCAGACGCCGTCTCCATCCATGGGGGAACCGTGGGGAAGAAATTCGACCTGAGCGTACTGCTGGCCTACATGGATGAAAAGCGCTCCTTTCAGGCTTCCGCCTTTCAGGAATGGATCCGTTCGTCCGAAAAAGTCTTTATGGAACAGCTGACTTCCGTGCTGACCGGCGTTCCCTCCGGAGGGACGGGGCAAAAGCACGCAGACAGCGCAGATTGAATGGATTGCCGCAGATTTTCATCCCCTCACACATGCCCATGGGCGCCTTTCAATTTGTCGTGCGCCGTCCTTGCGAGGCACGAAGCAATCGCCAAACCACGCTCGGCGTAGCGTCTTCGCTACGTCGCTGAAGAAGTAAGGCTCCTGCCTTACAGCAAGCCTGGAGGCTTGCCATTAGCCCGACGCAGCGAGAGACGCTACGCCGAGCATGGTAGAGACGTAGCGCGCTACGTCTCTACGCCTACGCCTCTACGTTTCTGTATTCCAATATGTCCGGAAGAGAAGGCTGCCTGCCGGCCGCAAACGGAATATCTGCCCGTCAACCCGTCCCGGCCAGGGACGGAATGTGGGTAGAAAACGGCACACCGCAGAATCACCCGTCCCGGCTGGGACGGAATGTGATCGGGACGGCCTTATTTGGCGCAGGGTAAGACAGGCGGATGGACACAGCTCCGGCAGGTGTCTGCCGTGCCC
>JAIRXI010000327.1 GCA_031268395.1 Tannerella sp.
TGAAGAAGTAAAAGCCGCTGTAAGCGTGGCGGTAGACTTTTACAATAATGAAAGACCGCATATGAGATCGACATGATGACGCCGGCCGAGGCTGCCGGTTGCTCCGGAGAAATCGCCAAAAGATGGACAAGTTACAGGCTTATGGCTATAAAAAGTCGACAGGATGACTTGGATATCGCTGGAAACAGTTTATCTTTACCGGAGTGTCAGGGGTTGACTGGAGGGTGTAGCCCGGAAGGAAACCCCTGACAGGGATAAGACTCAAAGAGTAAACAAATATCAGGCATAACAGTCTGAAGTAAACAAATATCAGTTATAAGTACAAATCCGAGTCAACTTTTCTACGCGATAAGACTGGCAGACAGTCAACCTAAATCAGGAAATGACAGCCGACCCCAAACAGAAGAAACCGACCGTTTTCTGTGACAGGTGATGCGGTACGGGGAAATGAGGTTTGCCTGTTCAAAGACAGGGTCCGGAGTATATCTCACTGCCCTCCCCCATTTGCCTGCTATTTCGCGCTTTTTATTCCCCGGAATATCCTGGGCGAAGCACCGTCTTTCAGATAGAGACGGAAAATGTAAACGCCTGGCGAAAGCGACCGGGTTTGAATCTGCCTGTCCGGATTCTCCACCCGCAGGCAACATCTCCCGTCCGCAGCGTAGGCCTCTACCCGTCCGACACGGTCAAATCCTTTTATTTCTACCTGGTTGCCAAACATGGAGGGGTATATGGCAATGGCGTTTTCATCCAAATCCGCATTTCCATTTCCCGTCGATATTTCCACCAGGCTGCTGCGCGCCCCTTCGTCGTCGCCAAACTGGGCAGATACCTGATAACGGGCATTTAATATCGGATCCTGATCGATGAATCGCCTGCTTGAGGCGGAAGTTGTCCCGATTTGCGCCTGATTCCGGTATATGTTGAAGCCCGATATTTCGGGAAAGACAATCGGTGGAAAACTGTACAGCGAGATGTTTCCCGGCAGGTAGGTCGAAACGGCGATACGTCCGGAGGCGCCGGTATTGGCTGTACAGACGGGAAACGTGTCCGGTTCGTCAGGCCCGGACGCCGGCAATTCCCCTTCGTCGGAGGTGATGACGGCGGCAATGAAAAAGTTCAGGCTAAATTCTTCATCCGGATCATTTTCGTCGTAAAGCGTGTTCCAGTTTTGTCCGTCATACGAATAAACATTCCCTTTTCCCTGAATGGCAGGACCCCCGTCACACATAGCCGGATACTCTGCCGGACGGTTCGATATCCTGGAAGTGTACAGGGACACGATCAGCGGCCGGGTTCCGTCGATGACAAAGGGCGTGCCCAGGGGAACCGTATTCGTGGCGCCATACTGCGGATAGGTGATGCTTTGCCGGAAGGTTCTGTTTCCCTGGACGATGTAAATGTCATACGAATTGTTCCTGATGGGCACGTATTTGATGGCGGCAAGCGTTTTCCGGTGAAAAGGCCGAATCTCTTCCTTTTCCCAGAGCTGGCCGAAGTAGAAGCGTCTGGTATCATCCATAAGCACCTGGGTAGAGGCATGGGAACTGCCCCGGTAGATGGTTTGTTCATACAGAGGCGGCTCCCAGAGCACGGCGATTTTTTCCGATGTCGTAGGCATGGCGGAGACGTTCACCGGCGCCTTGTATTCGGGGATCGGGAGGGAAGCCGTGCTGAAACCCGATTCCTGTTCGTTTCCGTAAATGGCCGAAACGCTGTACTCGTGCCACCCTGCCGCCGGAGAGGCTTCCGTATGGAAAAGTTCCGTCGTCTCGCCCGTCTTCGTGCCGTTGTCATAGATGCGGTATTTCAGCGGAAGACCGGATGCGGGCGCTTCCCAGCTCAGCCGGGCCATCTTCGATTCGTAGACGGCTTTCATGCCGGTGGGAGCAGACATCTGCCCGCTGTAGTAGCGGCCTTCCAGCGTTTCCGCTCCCGAACCGGAGGGATCCAGATACTTGTCCATCGAAGACTCGTACCTGTCCCAGTGATAGCTCAGTTTCCCGTACAGGTTAAGTCCGGTCGGATCGTAGCAGGTGGAACTTCCGCCCGTCAGGGAGGCGACGACCAGCTGGTTTTCGTTGAACAGGGGCGACCCGGACGAGCCTTTCTCGGTGATGCCGTGGCCGTTCGCGGTTTCGTCGAAAATCACGTTCCAGTGCGCGTTGAAATCGCCCGCGAGCGTATTGTCTGTCTTGAAGGTAGCCGGGACGGCCGGATTCCTGTAGGTAGAAATCCTCATGTGATCGTTCGCCGGACAGTGGATGCCCACACCCGACAGCGCCGGTTTGTCGCGCCGGTCCCAGCCGTTGTAGTACACATCGTATTCTTGCGGAATATCGGCGTTCAGCAGCAGCAGCAGTCCGTCGGATTCGCCATTGGTCTGCGTCGATGCCATTTTCCGGCAGCCGGTCATCGTTCTGGGGAGGACAAAGCCCGACCCGCTTTCGCACCCGCTCCATTCATAACGAAAATAAAACACCCACTGTTTCAAGTCATCCGCCGACGCTTCGGTGTTGTCGCCATCCACGGAGCAGTGCTGCGCGGTCAGGATATACGGCTTCAGGTCCTGGGCCGTATTGTTGAGCAGCGCAGCCGAACAGAGGTAACTTTTGGAGCCGATCCGCTGCAGCATGTGGCAGACTCCCTTTTTCTGGCTTTGCCAGCGATCGCCTTCTTCGCAGTTGACATTCACCTCGCAGGAAGCGCTCGCACGCAGGGAGACGGCGCCGTTCCCGGCAGACAGGTGATTGTATCCGTATCCGACGGCTTCGATTTCGATGCGCAGGTCGCTGTCGTCCGGCGAAGCCACATACTCCAGCGTCACTTCGTCGCCCGCCACAAACTCCGTCGCAAAACGGCCGCCCGACGGATGGGTGCGATGCGTGTAAGCGCCCAGCACCTGCGTTTTTTCCGCATTGTAGAGGAAAAGTTTTCCTCCTTCGGGAATGTAAAAATCCGAGTAATAAAGCAAAAGCGCAAGGGCGCCCCCGGCCTGCAGGTGCAGTTGCCAGATTCTTTCGCCCCCGGGCAGCGTGCTCCACTGGCCTGCATTTTGCGGATTCAGGGCCACGTCAATCAGCGTGGCCACGGCTGCCGGCGCGCCCTCTGCGGCCTGCCACTCGTCGACGCGCTTCAGGTCTTCCACGTAAAACGTAACCGGAATCTGTTCGATGGCCTGACTGCTTCGCAATGTCACGGCGTGTTGAAAACTGGGAGGGAAACCTCCTTCACTTATTTGTGCAAAAATACTCATCACCTGTAACGCGAATATGCCCGCAATACCCGTGACCCTGCCGAATGCGACATGCTTCTTTTCCTTCATCAGACAATTATTTAAACTGTTGCCCGCAAAGATACATGAAATTTTGATACGCGCACCCGATTGTCGGGGAAGAGGCCTGTTTGCCCTGCGGAAGACAGGGAGAAATTTGGCCAAAAGGAAGCGAATCCGGCCCGTTTATTTTGAGTCTCACCGTCCGGATAACACCTGAGGGCCCTTTCTGGTTTATTAATAAAGCATAAAAACCGGCCGTCGATTTGCCGGGTCCGTTTTTTGCCTTTCCTTTGATCGAAAAATAAACACGATACATTGCAATTATGCACGAAAAGAAGAAAATAGCCATTATCGGCGGAGGCATTTCGGGCCTGTCGGCCGGGGTTTACGCCTGTCTGCAAGGACTTGATGCGGAACTGTATGAATCGCATCACAGTGTGGGTGGCGAATGTACGGCGTGGCGCCGCGGGGGGTACGAGATCGACGGCTGCATCCACTGGATGACGGGCACCAGTTCCCGTTCTCCCTGGCACGCATTGTGGGAGACCTGCGGCGCGCTGTCCGCGGAAACGGGCATCGTGAATCACGAACACATTACCTCCTGTATGGACGGACAGGGCCGGATGTGTTATCTGTACAGCAATATCGAAAAAATGGAAACCGAACTGCTGCGCATCTCGCCCGGTGACGCAAAGGCCATCCGCGAACTGATTCGCCGGGTGGGAATATTCCGGAAGGTACAGTTCCCCGTCAAAAAGCCGATGGAAATGCTGTCGGTCGGGGAAAAACTGAAGTTCTTTCTCCCCTATACTTTTATTATTAAAGACATGCTGGCCGGCATGAAAATTTCGGTTGCCGATTACGTGAAACGCTTCCGCTCGCCGGTGATCCGGCAACTGCTTCTGGGTGTAGCCATCGACCGGAGGCATGTCAACACGCTGTTTCTCGCAATCGCGTGCCGGGCCAATGGCGACGGCGGATGGCCACTCGGCGGTTCGCGCCGGATGGCCCTGCGCATGCAGCAGCGATTCGAAACGCTTGGCGGGAAGGTTTTTCTGAACAGTAACGTAGAAAAAATCGTGATCGAGCAGGGCCGGGCTACCGGCATCCGGGTGCATGGCGAAACAGCCATGCGGCCGTTTGACTTTATTGTCCCCGCCATGGATATTCATGCGCTGCTGAACCGGCTGCTGGATGGGAAATATTCGCTTCCCTATTATGAAAAACGCTTTGCCGACATCGAGAAATATCCGCTGATTTCCGCGATGCAGATTGCCTTCGGCGTGGAAACCGACCTGAGCCACCGTCCGCACAACCTGACGCTGGAACTGTCCCGGCCGCTGGTTGCCGGCGGAGATACGGTCGCCCATGTTCATGTTCGCCATTATGCCTGCGATCCGGCCTTTTCGCCCGACGGAAATACCCTGGCGGTTATCTGGTTTGTCAATTTTGCCTTCGAGCGCTGGCATGACTTGAGGGAGCAATCCGAGCAGGAATATCAGTCCGAAAAGAAAAGGATCGGCGACCTGATGCTTGCCGAACTGCACCGGGTATATCCCGAAACGGACGGAAAAGCGCGCGTGATAGACGTGGCCACGCCGCTCGCCTACCACAAGTACTGCCATGCATACAGGGGGGCTTACATGTCGTTTCTGAGCCGTCCGGGAACCATGCCGGAAACTCACCGCGGCGTGATCGACGGCGTCGGCAACCTGTTCCTCGCCGGGCAGTGGGTCTTTCCCGACGGCGGATTACCCCTGGCCCTGCTGTCCGGGAAATTTGCCATTCAGCGCCTCGCAAGGCAGTTGCACCTCTCGCAGAAACGCGGGCGGTCTTGAGAACGATAAGCGATGAACCCGTTCATCATTCACCGTTCATCGTTAAACCACGGTCCCTCAAAAAAAGATATAACCTTTATCTTCCGCAGTTGCAAATCCGGATTTTTCATGTAATTTTGCGGCCAAAGTAAAATAAAACAGTATAATTCATAGATTATGAAGCAATATAAACTGATTAACAATGTGCTGGGATGGATCGTTTTTCTGATCGCATCCTGTACCTATCTGGCAACGATTGAATCGACAGCCAGTTTCTGGGATTGCGGAGAGTTCATTATCTCGGCATTCAAACTGGAAGTCGGACACCCGCCCGGAGCGCCGTTCTTCATGCTGACCGCTAACCTGTTCACGCAGCTGGCATCCAACCCGTCGACGGTGCCCGTCATGGTGAACAGCATGTCGGCGCTGTTCAGCGCATTGACGATTCTGTTCCTCTTCTGGAGCATCACCCACCTGGTGCGGCGGGTTGTGCTGAAAAAGGGCGAAAATGAATGCACGCCGGGACAGCTGCTGCTGGTAATGGGCTGCGGCCTGGTCGGAGGGCTGGCCTATACGTTCAGCGACACCTTCTGGTTCAGTGCGGTGGAAGGCGAGGTATATGCCTATTCGTCGCTGTTTACGGCGGTCGTCTTCTGGCTGATCCTGAAATGGGAGGAAGTAGCCGACCGCCCCCATGCCGACCGCTGGATTGTGCTGATTGCCTATTTCATGGGACTGAGTATCGGCGTCCACCTGCTGAACCTGCTTTGTATTCCTGCCATTGTACTGGTGTATTACTACCGGAAATTCCCGGATCCCACCCTGAAAGGGACGCTGATCGCGCTGGCCGTTTCATTTGCCATTGTGGGTCTGATGATGTACGGCGTCGTACAGGGCCTGGTCGAGGTCTGCGGCTGGTTTGAACTGCTCCTGGTCAACGTCTTCGGGATGCCGTACAATTCCGGCGTCTATGCCTACATGATTGTCATTGCCGGCGTACTGGCCTGGGCCATCTGGGAAACGATGCGCACGAACGTGAACGCGACGCGGATGAAAATCGCATTCATCCTTGTGATTACCCTTTTGGGCATCCCGTTCATCGGCAGCGGCTACTGGCTGGGGATCTTCCTGATTGCCGCCCTGACCGCCGGCACGTTCTATTTCAAAAAAATAAATATCAAGGCGCTGAATACGATTCTCGTTTCGCTGATGGTCATTGTGGTAGGCTATTCGTCATACGCGCTGATCCTGATCCGCTCCTCGGCCGATACGCCCATGAACCAAAACGCGCCGAGCGACATTTTCACGCTCCGCACCTATCTGGCACGCGAACAGTATGGCGATACGCCGCTCTTTCACGGGCAGACGTTCGTTTCGGACGTGAAGCGCGAAAGCACTGGCTCAAGCTGCGCGCCCGTCACGAAAAACACCGTGCCCATCTGGAGCCGTGTCATCAAGAAAAACCCGGGCGAAAAGGATCATTACTATATTTCTACCTACCTGCCGAAATACGAATACGTGGAAGAGACGGAAATGCTCTTTCCGCGCATGTTCAGCGACAACCCCTCGCATATCAACGGCTACCGCTTCTGGGCAAATGTGAAGGGCACGCCCGTCAGGTACACTCAGTGCGGAGAAACCAAAACGGTGATGAAGCCGACATTTGCCGAAAACATCCGTTTCTTTTTCAATTACCAGTTGAACTATATGTACTGGCGTTATTTCATGTGGAATTTTGCCGGGCGCCAGAACGATCTTCAGGGGCACGACGGGAGCATCCTGAACGGGAACTATCTGACCGGTATCGGGCCGGTCGATGCCCTCCGGTTAGGCCCGCAGAAGGACATGCCCTCCGACGTGGAAGGCAATAAGGCGCACAATACCTACTACATGCTGCCCCTGTTACTGGGGCTGCTGGGCATCGGATTTCAGGTATTCAGCGGCAAAAAGGGGATCCAGAGTTTCTGGATCACCTTCTTCCTGTTTTTCATGACCGGCATCGCCATTGTCCTGTATTTGAACCAGACGCCCTACCAGCCGCGTGAACGGGATTATGCCTACGCCGGTTCGTTCTATGCGTTTTGCATCTGGATCGGATTCGGCGTGGCTGCGCTGGCCGCCGCCATGGAAAAATACCTGAAAACGCCGGCTGTCATCGCCGGAGGCATTGCTTCCCTGGTCTGCCTGCTGATACCGCTGCAGATGGCTTCCCAGACATGGGACGACCACGACCGTTCGGGACGTACCGTAGCGCGTGATTTCGGCGCGAATTACCTGGAATCGTGCGAGCCGAATGCCATCATTTTCACGAACGGCGATAACGACACCTTCCCGCTGTGGTATGCGCAGGAAGTGGAAGGGATCCGGACCGACGTGCGCGTATGCAACACCAGTTACCTGCAAACGGACTGGTATACCGATCAGATGAAACGCCAGGCATACGACTCGGAAGCGCTCCCGATCTCGTGGACGCGGGACAAATACATTCAGGGCACCCGCGACCGGGCGTGGATCTTCAACCGGATCCGGCAAATCGAACTGGGTACGGCGCTGGAATTTGTCCAGAGCGACGACCCGAAATACAAAAGATTACCCGGAATCAACCAGAGCATCGATTTTATTCCCTCGGAAACGATTGTCTACAAAGTAGACTCGGCCGCCGTCGTGCAGCACAATGCCGTCTGCCCGGAAGACAGGGACTTTCTGCTGAAGGAAATGGTCATCGATCTCTCCGGAAAGAGCGGACTGGGCAAGGAAGCCCTGACGATTCTCGACCTGCTTCATACCAACAACTGGGAACGGCCGATCTATTATGCCATTACGGTGGATTCCGGGCAGTTTGTCCGCCTGAGTCCCTATTTCCAGAAAACAGGTCTTGCCTACCGGATTACGCCCGTCAACACGCAGACCGGAGGCGCCCGTTCGATTGATACGGAAAAGATGTATGACAACGTGATGAACAAGTTCAGGTGGGGCGGTTTGGAGACGCCGGGCCTCTATCTGGACGAAACGGTGATGCGCATGTGCAAAAATTACCGGATGACCCTGTTCGGCGACCTGGCTTCCGCACTGATACAGGAAGGGCAGAACGAAAAGGCGCTGGCGGTACTGGACAAGGCCATGCAGGTGCTGCCGCCGGAAAACGTACCCTGGGACTATACGCTGCTGGGCATTGCCGAGTATTACATGGCGCTGGGCGAAAAGGACCGGAGTGAACAGATCCTGAATGGGATTGCGGACAATTCCATGCGCAGCCTCCGCTGGTTTTTCCAGCTGCGACCGGATCTGCTGATTGGCGTACAGCGGGAATTTAAGTTTCAGATGGATGTAATGCAGAATGTGATGATCATCGGACTCCGCAACAATCCGGAATACGGCGCCGGTTTCAAGGAGGAATACAACAGTTTCCGGATGGCTTATTCACAGGCATTCGCCAATCGATAGTACATGTTTATTGAGCAACCGCCCTGGATATACCGGGTTCTTTTTCGGGGGACGGTCTGGCGACTCCCCGATGCGGAAAAATGCGTCTACCTGACCTTCGACGACGGCCCCGTTCCCGAAGTGACGCCTTGGGTTCTGGACACCCTGGACACCTTCTGCGTGAAGGCGACGTTCTTTTGCGTGGGCGACAACGTACGCAAATATCCGGAAATTTACCGGAAGATCGTGGAGCGCGGACACCGGGTCGGGAATCATACCTGCAATCATCTTCAGGGTATTCGTTACCGTTCGGAGGCGTATGTGGCCAATGTGGAAAAGGCGGCGGAATGGATTGACAGCGACCTGTTCCGCCCGCCGTACGGGCACATGCGTTTTCCGCAATTGCACCAGCTGAGGAAACGCTACCGGATTGTCATGTGGGACGTGGTGACGCGCGATTACAGTCCGCACATGACGCCGCAGGGCGTGTTCAATGTCGTGAAGAAATACACCCGCAATGGATCCATTCTTGTTTTTCATGATTCCCTGAAAGCCGTCGACCGGATGCAGGAAGCCCTGCCCCGCGCCATCGAATGGCTGCTGGCCGAAGGCTACCGTTTCAAACTGCTTTAACGCCTCCGGCGCCTTCCGGCCAGCGGTGTGTCAAAAGCACGCAGATAACGCAGATTTGGAAGATTTACGCAGATTTTATATGTTCAGACACGCTGTCCCTGACGTTCACAGGTTCCCGTATCTGCGTAAATCTTCCAGATCTGCGTCATCTGCGTGCTTTTGACACACCCATATATGTAGGGAGCGCCTTCCGCCGGTCGCAAGAGACTTGCTACAGGGTGTAAATTGTTCCCCGCAGGCTGCGGGAGACCTGCTACAGGGTGTAAATTGTTTCCCGCAGGTTGCGGGAGACCTGCTACAGGGTGTAAACTGTTCCCCGCAGGCTGCGGGAGACCTGCTACAGGGTGTAAATTGTTTCCCGCAGATTGCGGGAGACCTGCTACAGGGTGTAAAGAAAGAATGACCTGGATTGCTTCGTTCCTCGCAATGTCGGTGCACGGCGGGTTGAAATGCGCCCTTGACGGTTCCTGTAACCAGCATGTCGTTTTTCATACCTGTGCCCGTCATTGCAGGACAGCGCGCCGTGTGCCGTCATTGCGACTGCGAGGAACGAAGCAGGAAGCAATCGCCGAAGCGGGAAGCCCGAAGCAATCCGGATGAAGCCCCGTCATTGCGAGGTACGAAGCAATCGCCGAAACGGGAAGCCGAAGCAATCCGTGCCCGATTTGGCGATTGCTTCGTTCCTCGCAATGACGGCGCACAACGGGCCGTCATTGCAGGACAGCGCGCCGTGCACTGTCATTGCGACTGCGAGGAACGAAGCAGGAAACAATCGCCGATACACGCAGGGATTGCTTCCTTCGTCGCAATGACGGCGCACGGCGGGTTGAAATGCACCCGGCCATCTTGTGTTGCGGGCCGTTTTTTGCCGGCAGGGCCTCTTCCGGACAAGACCGGACGCCGCCCGGTCCGCAGGCGACAGCAAAAAAACAGCCGGCTGTTAAACACATGTTACAGCCGGCTGTCCCAACAAATCACATCAAATCAAATCACATCACATCAAATCACATCAATACCTTGATTCTACTGCATTCCAGTCTATTATTTTCCATAATGCCTTGAGGTGGTCGCCGCGGAGATTCCGGTAATCGAGATAGTACGCATGTTCCCAGACATCGAAGCCGAGGAGCGGTTTCAGCCCCCGGGTGACCGGATTGCCGGCATTGGCTTCCCGGGTGATCGCCAGTTTTCCGTCCCTGTCTGCCGCCAGCCAGACCCATCCCGAACCGAACAGGCCGACGCCGGCCGCTTCAAATTCCTTCTGGAACTGCTCGAACGACCCCCAGGTCGCGTCGATGGCCGTCGCCAGCCTGCCTGCCGGTTTGCCGCCGCCCGCAGGAGAAAACTGCGTAAAGTAAAGCGTGTGGTTCAGCGTCTGACCCGCATTGTTGAACACCGCGCCGTCCGATTCCCGGACCACCGTCTCCAGATCGGCGGCATGTTCAAACTTCGTCCCCTGAATCAGGCTGTTCAGGTTGTTCACATACGCCTGGAGATGTTTGCCATGGTGAAACTCCATGGTCTGTTTACTGATTACCGGCTCCAGGGCATCCATTGCATACGGTAATTTTACCAGTTCAAACTTCATAACATTTTCGTTTTTGTCAATCAAATGACTGTCTGTTAAACTTAATACAACACTCAAAACTAACGATACCATATTCATTTCTTTTTTTGCATCACTCGTTTATTGAACAAAAGTAAGCAGAAAATAGTTCTCCGCAGCGACGATTTTATTGATGCGACGATAGATATTGTCGAATATGTACTTACTTTTGTATCCGGATGATATACACAGTCAAGAATGAAGAAAATCATTAATCCCTGGAAAGGGGTGGAAGGCTACCGGTGTTTTGCCTGTTCGCCGGCGAATCCGTCCGGCCTTCACATGGAGTTTTACGAAGACGGCGACGATGTTGTTTGCTTCTGGAAACCGACCGTCCTTCAGCAAGGCTGGCTCGACACGCTGCACGGAGGCATCCAGAGCACGCTGGCCGACGAACTGGCGGCGTGGGTGATTGCGCGGAAGCTGCAAACGGCGGGCGTCACCTCGAAAATGGAAATCAGATTCCTCAGGAGCATCTCCACCCGCGACGCCCGCCTCACGATTCGCGGACGGATCAGGGAGCGGAAACGGAACGCCGTCTTTGTGGATACGGAAATATACGATTCCGCCGGCGAACTGTGTACCCGCGCCGAAGTCATTTATTTTGTAACTGCCCCGGAACGCGCCCGGGAAGCCTTCCACTTCGAAGGTTGCCGGACGGAAGACGAACCGGAATAAGCTGTCCCGGATGAAGAAATCTCTCTTTGACCTGTTTCCCCTGCCGGGGGACTGTTTATGCGCAGGATGCGTGCCCGACGGCCATTTATGCAGCAATCCCGGTCGAAACGGGCCGGCCGTTGCAGGTGGATACGGCCGGCCGGGCCGGCGCGGACCGCTGTTTCCCTTCTTGCCGGGCCAATCCGGTTTTCATCAACAAAGTGAACTCATTTTAATCGTTATAACTCATGAATATTGTTTTTGACTGTGAACGCATGAAGCATCCTTACTGCGGACTGTTCGAGTATTGTGTGCAGTTGGGTAAAGCCTTGCAAACATGTATTGCGCCGGAGGATCAAATCACTTATTATGTCCCTGAAGCGTATGAAAATTATTTCGGAAACAGCGCTGCCTGTCGCATCCATTCGGCTGTTCACAGGGTTTTTCCGGTGACCGTAAAACATGCCGATATTATACATGCCAATCCGGCTTTGATCAAATGTACCGGAAAAATGAAACGCATTATAACCATTCACGACCTTAATTTTCGATACGAAAAATCTTCTCAACGGAAGATAAACAAGTACTTGAAAATCTTTCAACATAATGTGGATAAAGCCGACGCCATTATCACCATATCGGAATTTGCAAAGACCGACATCGTCAATCATCTGAAGACGGGCGATAAACCGATAGTTGTCATATACAACGGCTGTCATGTGTCGGAATATCCGGATTATGATGCGCCGGCATACCGTCCCGCAAGGCCGTTTCTGTTTTCGATAGGGACGGTCGTGCCGAAGAAAAATTTTCATGTGCTGCCCTGCCTGCTTGCACACACCGATTATGAGCTGATTATCGCCGGAAAAGGCCATAATGACTATATCGGTAAAATAATCGAAGAGGCTAAAAAACATGCTGTCGAACACCGGGTGAAAGTGCTCGGGCCGGTAAACGCCGAAGATAAATACTGGTATTTGAAACACTGTGCAGCGTTTCTGTTTCCTTCGTTAGCCGAAGGGTTCGGCATTCCTCCCGTCGAAGCCATGCATTTCGGCAAGCCGGTATTTCTGTCGACAAAAACGTCGTTGCCCGAAATAGGCGGGCCTTATGCGTACTATTTCGATGACTTTGCTCCCGAAAACATGCGCAGGGTGTTCGAAACGGGCATGAATCATTATGCACAAACGAATCCCGCCTCTTTAATCATCGGATATGCCGGCCGGTTTACCTGGGACAAAAGTGCAAAAGCCTGCCTGGACGTGTATAAATCAGTATTACAATCGTAACCGTGAAAATAGGATTTGACGCCAAAAGAGCCGTTCGCAACCATACCGGTCTGGGAAATTACAGCCGGTATGTTATTGAAATATTGTCGAAATACTATCCCGATAATCAATATATTCTTTTTGCGCCTGAGCAGAGGCAAAACAGTCGCTTGAAAACAATACTGCTGCGGACAAATATTTCCTTTGTTTTTCCTGACGGAATTTCACGGATGTTTTCTTCGCTCTGGCGCATATCGGGCATAAAGAAGGATATACGAAAAAACAATGTCGTCATCTATCACGGACTCAGCAACGAACTCCCGATCGGGATCAACCGGACGGGCGGCGTTACATCTGTGGTAACCATTCACGATCTGATCTTCCTGCGTTATCCTGAATACTACAAGCCCATAGACCGTGCTATTTACCGTTTCAAATTCGGACTTGCCTGCCGAAATGCCGATAAAATCATTGCTGTCAGCGAATGTACGAAACGCGATATTGTTTCCTTTTTTCGTATTCCGGAGGAAAAAATCACGGTTGTTTATCAGGGATGTCATCCCGCATACGGCGCGGAGGTTTCGGAAGAACGGAAAACGGCGGTTATCGGAAAATACGGTCTTCCGCCCCGTTTCCTGTTGAATGTCGGGAGTATTGAATCACGCAAGAATTTACGGCTGGCGGTCAAGGCGCTGAAAAACATTCCGGACGATATTCATCTGGTTGCGGTCGGCAAAGCTACCCCGTATCAGCGTGAAGTCGAAATGTATGCGGTGAAATCCGGGCTGAGGCAGCGTCTGCATCTGCTGAACAGCGTCACGTTCGAAGAGTTGCCGGTTATTTATCGTCTGGCGTCGGTTTTTGTTTATCCGTCGTTTTTCGAGGGGTTCGGTATTCCGGTGATCGAAGCGTTGAGCAGCGGCGTTCCTGTCATTGCCGCCACAGGTTCCTGTCTGGAAGAAGCCGGAGGCCCCGGCTCAATATACGTCAATCCAAACGACGAGACCGAATTGTCGAAACAGATCATGACGGTGCTTACTGATCGGGAACTGACTGAGACTATGATCGAATCGGGAAAAGAATATGTAAAACGTTTTTCGGAAAAAACCATTGCTTCGGCGATAATGAACGTTTATGAATCGAATTGAAAATAAAATCGTATGTTTGTGATAAATATGCAGAACAACTAAACAATGTGGGATTATGAAATATTTTAATATAGCCGGACCGTGTAACAGCCAAGAGCATTACATGATAGACGCCTCCTCTCGGCTGAAAGGCGTAGAACAACTTATTGATATGAAACAGTATTTTGTCATCCATGCAGCACGTCAGAGTGGGAAAACAACTTATCTGAAAGATCTGACCGAAAGGATCAATGCAGGCGGAAAATACTATGCGCTGTATTGCTCGCTGGAAGGGTTACAGGATATTACCAACCCGAAAGACGGAATACCGGAGATTGTCAGAAAAATCAAAAACCTGCTCAGCCTTTCGAATATAAGCGTTTCTCAGCATGGAATACCAAAAATTGTCGGAAAAATCAGAAACCTGTTCGGACTTTCAACCATTCCTCACAGACTGGAATTTGCCAAAGATGCGGATTACGACAATTTCTCAAACGTTCTGAATATGGAGCTTACCTTGTTTTGCCGGTCGTCGGACAAGCCGCTGGTGATTTTATTCGATGAAGCGGACTGTTTGAGCGAAGGAACGCTGATCTCATTTCTCCGGCAGTTACGCGACGGACACAACAGTCGTCCGGGGCAGGCTTTTCTTCACTCCGTTGCTTTGGTCGGGATGAGAGATATTCGCGATTACAAAGCTAAAATCCGTCCCGACAGCGAATCGCTCGGCAGCGCAAGTCCGTTCAATATCGTTACGGAGTCTTTGACTTTGAAAAACTTCACCAAAGAAGAAATTACCCTGCTGTATCGACAACATAC